>LVCQ01000013.1 GCA_001644975.1 Piscirickettsiaceae bacterium NZ-RLO1 | reverse complement strand
CGGAGGGCGTTTTTATAATTTATGTTATGCGAGAATCTAAGTTTAAGTTTAAGTTTAAGGCGTTTGGGCTTGATTATCATCATCTTGATATAAATCTGAAATGACTTTCAGGTAAGCTGTCCCCTCTTCTTTGGCAACCATCACTTCAACGACACCTGGGCGTTTGGCAAGCGTTGCTTGTAACGTGGCAGCTTGCTGTGGATTAAGAGCGCCAACATGAATGAGTCGGCTGCTGTAATGTGGTGGTTTGGCTTGTAGGAAGCTTAATATCCACCAAACGGCAAGAGCGACTAAAATAATGATCATTAATGCGGTGCTATTGTGCCATGATAATAATAACCCTGCGATAGAGCCACCAATGAAAGCTCCTAAATATTGGCTACTTGAGTAAATGCCCATGGCGGTACCTTTTGCTGCAACCGGCGAAACTTTAGAAATCCATGAAGGCAGTAAGGCCTCTAATACAGTAAAGGCTGTAAAAAACAACATTAGAGAAATAATGATACCCGGTAGATTACTGTCAAACAGCCAAACGCCAAGCTGTGAGATGAACATTAAGGTGATCATGCCTAACAATACACCCTTCATGTGGCGCTTTTTCTCAGCAATGATGACAAATGGCACCATGAAAATAACTGAAACAATAAAGACAGGTAAATAAACCATCCACTGCTCATGGGCATCAAGGCTTAGTTGATGGAGCATATCCAAGGGGATAAACATAAAGCTGGCAGTTAATACAGCGTGCAAGGTAAAAATACCCAAGTCTAAATTAAGGAGCTGCGGGCTGGTCATTACTGTTTTAAATTGAGACCAACGTGCTGTGTTGCCCTCATGAATAATAGAGCGTTTGGGACTCGGGACGACTTTATATAAGACAATAATGGCAATAAGTGCTAGGGCACCAGTGAGGTAAAAGAGACCGCTTAGACCAATATGGCCGACAAGTAAGGGACCTAATACCATTGCAATAACAAATGAAAAGCCAATAGTCATGCCGACAGTGGCCATGGCTTTAGTGCGGTGTTTATCCTTGGTTAAGTCAGCGATCAGCGCCAGTGTGGCAGAGCCGATGGCCCCTGCGCCTTGTAAAGCACGGCCGATAAAAACACCATAAATCGAGTCAGACAGTCCGGCAATAAGGGAGCCGACTGCAAAAATAAGCAAGCCTAAGGCAATAATTTTTTTACGACCAAAGTGATCGGAGGCCCAGCCAAAGATCAGCTGGAAAAGGCATGAGGTTGCACCATAAACGCCAAGAGTCAGTCCCATCCATAAGGTTGTTGCCCCATGAAGTTGATTGGCATAAAGAGCAAAAATGGGCAAAATCATAAATAGCCCAAGCATGCGTAGGCCAAAAAGGCTGGCCAAAGAGAAGGTTGATTTCATTTGGCGCTTACCCGATAAGCCGTCTAGATTATCTGTTGGTTGATAATGTGAATCAATATTATTAGAGTGAAGCTCTGCAGTCATGCTTCATGCTACCTTTGAATCATTTCTTGATGTAAGGGCTTGTCATCATAGCATTAGAACGTGCTAATGAACACCGCTAGTCGCAAATCACAATTGATAATTATTGAAAAATGGTGTACCTTCTAGGCAATTTCAAAAGCACCTCTAATGAATGTTCGCATAACTTTGGGCTTGAGAAAGTGGTTATAGTAATCGCTGATACTAGCGTGTACGGGATATAGAATTAATGAAGTTTATTTCTGATGTAAAAAAAATGCTTAAGAAAAATATCAAACATAAGATCCCTGCTTTTCTCTGTTTGTTGTTCGCTACTTTATTTTTAAGTGGTTGTAAGACAATGCTGTTTGACCCTCAAGGGACAATTGCAGCGCAGGAGATGAAGCTCTTTATTACTGCGGTCGCCTTGATGCTGATCGTTGTTGTTCCTGTGTTGATTGCCATCCCTGTGATTGCCAGACGTTATCGCGCTTCTAATACTGAAGCTAAGTATACGCCTGAGTTTACTCACAGCACCAAGTTAGAAATTATCTGGTGGGCTGTTCCGATTATTATCATTGCTATTTTAGCAGTGATTACTTGGGATACGACACATAAGCTGGATCCATATCGACCATTGGACGTAAAGCGCAATGGTCAGGTTGTAGAACCGATTACGATTCAAGCGATTTCACTGGAGTGGAAATGGTTGTTTATCTATCCCAAGCAAGGTATTGCAACCGTTAACTACGTACAATTCCCGGTGGATCAGCCGATTCAGTTCTTAGTGACCTCGGATGCGCCGATGAACTCGTTTCAGATTCAGCAGCTTGCTGGCCAAATTTATTCGATGAATGGTATGCAAACTAAGCTGCATATGATGGCTGATAAAATTGGTGAATATCGTGGTCGTTCGGTCAGCTTTAGTGGTGATGGTTTCTCGGGTATGCGTTTTGTCACTAAAGTGACGTCTGAAAATGATTTTAATCAATGGGTAGAGTCTGTTAAAGCATCTCCTAATCAATTAACAAACGCAGAATATAAAAAGTTAGTTGTTCCTAGTGAAAATCACCGACCAGAATATTTTTCATCTGTCACGCCAGGCTTATTTAAAAAGGTCATCATGAGTTTTATGATGCCGCCTAAAGGTGAGGCAATGCCTAAAAATACTGGACCAGAAGTACATCTGTAATTAATTGTAGGACACGAGTATGCTTGATACATTACTGCTAGGGCGATTGACACTACATTCAATCCCTTATGATAATCCAATCATTATGGGTGCAGGCACGTTTATGGCCATTGTGGTCTTGGCCGTGCTGGGCTCTTTGACGTATTTTAAAAAATGGAAATGGTTGTGGTCAGAATGGCTAACCAGTGTTGACCATAAAAAAATTGGTATCATGTACATTATTTTGGCTTTTGTCATGTTACTTAGGGGCTTTTCTGATGCGATTATGATGCGCTTGCAGCAAGCTTTGGCATTTGGTCATCACTTAGGTTATTTGCCACCCGAGCACTATAACCAAGTGTTTACCGCGCACGGTGTCATCATGATCTTCTTTATGGCCATGGCCTTTGTCTTTGGTTTGGTCAATATTATTGTACCTTTGCAAATTGGTGCACGTGATGTGGCCTATCCTTACTTAAATTCATTGAGCTTCTGGCTAACAACAGCAGGAGCACTATTAGTCAATATTTCCTTGATTGTCGGTGACTTTGCTGCAACAGGATGGCTTGCTTATCCGCCGTTGTCAGAATTGGCCTATAGCCCTGGGGTGGGTGTTGATTATTATCTTTGGGCGCTATCGATTTCAGGCATCGGGACGTTAATTGGGGCGATTAATATCTTTGTGACGATTATTAAAATGCGTTGCCCGGGTATGACATTGATGAGAATGCCAATTTTTACTTGGTCGGTTCTTTCATCAATGATCTTGGTGATTATCTCGTTCCCAATTTTAAATATTACGTTATTACTTTTATTCTTTGATCGCTTTTTTGGTATGCACTTTTTTACCTCTGACTTCGGTGGTAATGCCATGTTGTATATCAACTTGATTTGGACCTGGGGTCACCCAGAGGTTTATATTCTGGTCTTGCCAGCCTTTGGTATTTTCTCTGAAATTATTGCAACCTTTAGTAGAAAGCCAATTTTTGGTTATGCGGCAATGGTCTGGGCGACTTTTGTCATCGCATTTTTAGCCTTTACTGTGTGGTTACACCACTTCTTTACCATGGGTGCAGGCGCTGATGTGAACTCCTTCTTTGGTATCGCAACAATGATTATTTCTATTCCAACAGGGGTTAAAATTTTCAACTGGCTTGCGACCATGTACCGCGGTAAGATTACCTTCTCGGTACCGATGATGTGGAGCATTGGCTTTTTAATTACTTTTACAGTAGGTGGTATGACCGGAGTACTGATGGCGGTACCTGGTGTTGATTTCCAGTTCCATAATAGCTTATTTTTAGTGGCTCACTTTCATAATACGATTATTGGCGGTGTTGCCTTTGGTTTGTTTGCAGCCTATAGCTATTGGTTCCCGAAATTGTTTGGTTTTACTTTAAATGAGAAATTAGGTAAGTGTTCGTTCTGGTGCTGGTTCATTGGTTTTTATCTTGCCTTTATGCCGTTGTATATTCTCGGTATCATGGGGATGACTCGTCGTTTGAATCATTATACAGATACCGCTTGGCATATTTACCTCGTCGTTGCTGCGATTGGTGCTGGTGTTATTTTGTTAGGCGTTATCTTTCAAGTATTGCAATTGGTTGTCAGCATTAAGCAGCGTCACGAGAATCGTGATGTGACTGGCGATCCTTGGGATGCTAGAACATTAGAGTGGTCTATTCCATCGCCTGCACCATTTTATAATTTTGCTATCACTCCGACAGTAGAGTGTCGAGATTCTTTCTGGGAAGACAAAGAGCAACAAAGAAAGTCTGGCAAGAAGCCAGAGAAGCCAGTGTATCAGGATATTCATATGCCAAAAAATACCAGCATAGGCTTTATTATTGGTATTTTGAGCTTGATCTTTGGTTTTGCTATGGTCTGGGAAATCATGTGGCTCTATAGTATTTCTGGTATTGCAATTATTCTTTGTGTACTTGCAAGAACCTTTAATTTTAATATTGACTATTATGTGAAAGCGAAAGATGTTGAAGCCATTGAAGCTAAACATTTAAGCGGAGCAACATCATGACAGCGACAACTGTAAATCATGCCCATCATGAGGAGCACCATCATGATGATGGCTCCAAATCTCTTTTTGGTTTTTGGACCTTTATTTTAAGTGACTGCGTTATGTTTGCAGCGCTATTTGCCTGCTATATAGTGCTTAAAGATCAGACCTATGGCAATATTGGTATCGCGCAAATTGCTAGCCCTGGCTACGTATTTCTAACGACCTTATTCTTATTAGCCTGTAGCTTTACTTACGGTATTGGTTCAGCAGCGGCGCAGGCAGGCAGCCGTTGTCGTGTTTTATTATGGTTAGTTGTTACGGCAATTTTAGGGGTTATTTTTGTTTTTATGACCCTACATGAATTTGCTGTATTACTGCATAATCATCACACATGGCAGCAAAGTGCTTTTTTATCGGCATTTTTTAGCTTAGTGGGCATTCATATGATTCACGTTGCTGTTGCTGTGTTATGGGCGCTAGTCTTAGTGGTTCAGTTTCTTATGCAAGGGATGACAACTGTTACGAAAACACGCTTAGCGTGTATGGGAATGTTTTTCCACTTCTTAAACCTTGTCTGGGTTTTCATCTTTATTGTTGTTTATATGATGGGGATTGCGTGATATGTCGGGTCATTATGAAGTTGCTACAAATGAAAAGAAAAATCTAGGTAAGTCGCTTAGAAATTATGCTCTTGGTTTTATTTTATCAGCGGTGTTATTTGCCGTTGCGACCTTATTAGTGAGCAAACAGGCGCTGAGCTCTACGGGTGTGACTTTAGTCCTTTTGATTATTCTGGCTGTGCTATTATTAGTACAGTTAGTTTGCTTTTTTGGCTTAAATACACGGACAGAAAATGCGCGTTGGGATATGCTGACATTTGCTTTTACTATTTTGGTCACCGTTGTTGTTATCGGTGGTTCTTTATGGATTATGTATAATTTGAATTACTACATGGTACATTAATTGCGACTACTCTCTGTTACCAAACCAGGCATTATTTTTGGAAATATAGTCACCGCTTGCGGTGGCTATTTTCTTGGTAGTCAGGGAGACTTTAGCTTTATTACCTTTGTTGCAACCATCGTTGGTATGTCATTGGTGATTGCTTGTGGCTGTGTTATTAATAATTGTATTGATCAAGATATTGATAAATTGATGGCTCGGACTAAAAGGCGTGTTTCTGCCCAGGGGCTATTATCTAATGCAAATATGATCCTTTATGGCATTGTATTAGGAGTATTAGGTGTTATCTTTCTTTATTTTTTTACGAATAGACTAACTGTTATTGTTGCTCTGGTTGGGTTATTTGTATATATCGTTTTATATAGCCTATGGCTTAAACGTACATCGATTCATGGTACCTTGATTGGTGCGATTTCTGGTGCTGTACCACCGGTTGTCGGTTATTGTGCGACGACCAATCGCTTTGATGCTGGGGCGATGATTTTATTTGCGATATTATTTTTATGGCAAATGCCACATTCATATGCGATTGCTATTTTTCGTTTAAAAGACTATAAAACTGCAAATATTCCTGTATTGCCTGTGGTAAAAGGTATTGAGCATACGAAAGTAATCATGTGTATCTATACAGTACTTTTTGCTATTGTGGTCTTGTTGCCGACAGTATTTGGTTATGCCGGTTATACTTATTTAATCGCCGCCTGCTTGTTTGGCCTTTCTTGGCTTGTTCTTGCAATTAAGGGGTTAGGTTCTGATAGTAACATTACCTGGTCGCGCAAGATGTTTGTTGTATCTATTTTAGGTATTATGCTCTTAAGTGTTGCTATGTCGGTTTAATATTTTATTAAACTGTAAATAATTGCATCAGCATATTGATTACCTGCAAGTTTTATTTCCTGCTTCCGATAGTCTGTTTTAGTAAAGCCCAAGCGTATTGGGATATTCTGACTTTTGATATTATTGATCGCACAGTGAACTTCTACGCATTTTAAATTCAGTGCATTAAAGCCATACTCTATAAATTTCTGACATGCTTTGGTTATCAGTCCTTGACCTTGATAACAGGGTGCTAACCAATAGCCAATTTTGGCGCTATGATTCGTTTTATCAAAGTGATTAAAACTTAGTGTGCCGGCAATATTATTTTGATAATGTAATAAATAAACCAAGGCAGAGTGATTATTATATTGAGATAGACAACGCTTAATATAGTCTTGTGTATTATTAATATCTAGGGTTTGATCAACCCATGGTAAGAATTCTCTTAATTCGCTACGATATTGATCAATTAACGAAAATAACTCTATAGTATGACTGATAGTAGGAAGAGTAAGCTGTATTTTATTATTAATTATTAATTGTTTTTTCATAAGTAATAAATTTTCCTTATTTATTAGTGGCGATTTAATCTCATTAAAATTTTAACAATGAATTTCATTTTATTAGAAAATAATTTAGGCGTATAAAAACTAGCTGCGGCATATTTATTAGCCTCTCCTAGTGTTGGATAAGGGTGAATTAGCCCTGCAATATGTTTTATATTTAAGTTATTATTCATTGCCAGTAGCCAAGGTGTCAGTAGATCACTGGCATGCTGATGGACAATCCCTGCACCTAAAATTTTACCTTTATTGTTTACAACTACTTTCGTTAAGCCCGTTGTTTGCCGGTCAGTGATTGCTCGGTCATTGCGCGCAAATGGCCAATGTAAACATTGAATTTTATCACTGCCATATTGTTCTTTTGCTTGCTGTTCTGTAAGGCCAATATAGCCGATCTCAGGTAATGTATAAGTGATCCTCGGAATAAGTGCTGTTGCTTTGGCTGGTAAGTGAAATAAAATATTACGTATAACAATACCAGCATGGTAGTTTGCAGCATGAGTGAATTGCTCTTTGCCAATGACATCGCCAATCGCATAGATTTTTTTGTTAGTTGTACGTAGTCTATTATCTACAGTAATGCCTTTATCTGTATAATGAATGCCAGCAGCAGATAAGTTAAGGGTGTTTAAGGTAGGGGTTCTACCGGTTGCAATCAATAGATGTGATGCTTGAATTGATTGGTTTTCTGTATTGATTAATATATTATTATTTTCATTGGCAATATTATTGATATGTATCTTTTCTAGAATTTCTAGTTGGTCTTTATTTTTTAAGTTATTGCGGACAATCTCAATGAGTTTCTGATCTTCTTTTGGTAATAGATAAGAACGGGCAATTAGTGTGACTTTTACGCCAAGATATGCATAAGCACAGGCAATTTCTAAGCCAATCGGGCCACCGCCAATAACAGCGAGATGACTTGGTGCATGAGTGAGGTTAAATATCGTTTCGTTGGTAAAGTATGGAGTAGATTTTAGCCCTGGAATATTTGGAATGCTTGCTTTTGAACCGCTAGCAATGATAAAGCGTCGAGCCTGAATTGTAATGTTACCCACTTGCAATAATTTTGGACTGGTAAATTGTGCTGTGCCTAAAACAACATTAACTCCTAAACTTTCAAAGCGCTCGATGGAGTCATGAGGGGCAATATGGCTAATTCTCTCATGGATATGATCATGAAGTGCCTGATGGTCAATGGTAAAATTTGGAATTCGAATACCAAATGTCGGGCTATCACTTATTAGCTTAATGTGCTTTGCAGCGGCTATAAGTGCTTTAGAGGGAACACAGCCATAGTTTAGACAATCCCCACCCATTTTGTCTTGCTCTATTAATGTTACCTGAGCACCCATTTGCGCAGCGGCAGAGGCAACACTTAAGCCGCCTGAGCCGGCACCAATAATACATAGGTCTGTTTTATGAGTTTGACTCATGATTTATTTTGCCTGTGTTTAATTTTTCTATAAAAAATTGGTAAAAGCGCTAGAATGGCAAGGCCAATGAGAGGAATTAAGATTTTGGGTTGAAAAATAATGCTAAGATTAGGTGTTTTACCTAGGGAAAGCAAATGCTCTAAGCCGTTACCTAACGAGACATAGACAAAAGAGCCTGGAACTATACCTAAGAATGTTGCAAGAATATACGGCTTTAAGGGCATTTTGAGTAAAGCCGGTGCAATATTTAATAGCCAAAAAGGGAAAATAGGAATGAGGCGTAAGGTGAGTAAATAATTGAAGCTGTTTTTTTGAAAGCCTGCTTCTAATTGCTTAATACGCGGGCCTGCTTTAGTATGGAGTAACTCGCCAAATGATGTGCGCACGGCTAAAAATAATAAGCTTGCACCAATTGTTGCGCTGATAACGACGCATACAGTTCCGAGGATAGAGCCAAACAATAAGCCTGCGCTGATTGTTAGTAATGTTGCACCTGGAATAGATAAAGTAACACTTGCAATATAGAGTAAACAAAACATAAGTATGGCAAGTATAAGGTGGTTGTGCGTGAACTGTTGAAGAGATTGATTGTGCTCTTGTAGCGTGCTCAAGCTTAAGTATTTTTGTAAGCCAAGGCTAAAAACAATAATAATTGTGATTATTATAATAAATAAAGGAATAAATCGTTTCATAAAGCCTCCTTATTATGAGTAACATATCACTTTTCTATTGATAAACGCTATCTATCTTGAGTAATTTATTATTTAAATAGTGCTTTAACTTTTGCTTATGATGGTTTAATGGCTGTATAGCTCAGCAATTAACTTGTATGTTTTTCTTGATGAGTTTTCTTTTTCAAGTCTTGTTATATTTCATTTTAACTATGGAATAGATACACCATATTGAGTTAAATGTAACCAAGCTAGCAAAAATGATATAGCTTGCCATTTGCCATAGAGGTGTATATATGTAGTAATAATCATACATTAATCCAGGTATATAAGAAATAATACTCAATACTGAAAAGATTGCCGCATAAATCCCTACTTTGATATTCTTAAATGAAATAGCGATTACTGTTAAAATTGAAGCAGTGATGACGGTTAGATCTAAAGCAATGTAGCCTATTTGTGCAGGTAATTTAATAGCATCTATATTGAGCAAATTAGTGATTAGCCACATCAAATATGATGAGCAGATAAAAGATTGTAGAGATAAAAAATATAGCCTCTTCACACCTAAGCTTTAGAATTTGAGATTAGCCTGACATTACCAATGTTGTTGATAATAACAAATATTGAGAATATAGCATAGAAAATGTCGCTAAAGGGGGTATTTTTTATGATAAAATTATCATATAGCACAGTGCTTATAAAACAAACGCTACAGCTAACTAGTAAAATAATAGTGATATGCTGAAGTATGGTGCATTTTGAAAAAATAGCGATAACGCTTAAAAAGGTCGTTACTATAACTGCTGTGTAACTAGCAATAAAGAGTATACGCTCTGTAGTACCAATGTCGTATAAATTTAAGCAATGTACTGCTATTAAATAAGAAAATAAACAGAAAATAGCAATTTGGGATATTAAGAATATTAATAATCGCACTTTAATTATCCTAAGTTAATAAAAGATAGTTATTAACATAATTATTTAAAATTTTATATTTTAATTATTTTTATATTTTTATATTTCCTTTCATTATCTAAAGTGCAATACCTAGTAGAGAGTTCATATCCATACAGATAAACTCTCTAATTTGTCTTTTGACTTAGAGGGTGCAGATGATTGATCGATATTATAGTTGGTTAGGGTCAGTTATTGATGTAAAAATGGAGGAAGTGATTACATATTTTGTGTTAATGACTCTGTTTGGATGACTTCTGAGAGTCTGACACTCAGTTGCTTTTTTTTCATAAAACAAAATTCTGTGGCTTTAGCTAATGTTTTATCAAACAATAGTGAATTGTCGAAAAATAGATTTTTTCAATCGCCATCCACTCTAAACTGTGTTTGGTATAAAAACGATTTTTTTATTTAAGTGCCGATCAATCATTTGGCCTTTAAAGTAAAGAAATCGAACTAGAGGAAGTTTATTTGTATGGATATGAACTCTCTAGTAGTTGTTGCACTTCATACCACGGAGGGCGGTCCTTATCGTTTAGATTTAAGAGCGTGGGTGGTTTGTGCAGTTGAACAAGGAATGAAGAAAAAAACTGATAAGATTTGCAGAGGTGCTTTGTATAACTGGCTATAGTGAGAAACGAAGAAAGGGTGCCTTAATTTAAAATTAACTATTAAATTGGAATTGTTTAAAAGCTATGCTGATAGGCACTCAAATTAGATTCAGGAAGAAATCAAGATAATTTCATCATTGTTGTTTTTTTTACTATGCTAGTATAACGCTTGTATTACACTAAGAGTTAAGAGTAAGAAAGGATAGGGATGAATATTCATATTGAGCGGCAATTGCTTGAATATAGAAGCTATAAAATAATGACGTATAGTGCAGGAGAGGGTCAAGAGACGCTATTGATTTTGCATGGTGGACCGGGTGTACCATCTGATTATATGAGAGAAAGTCATTTTGAGTTTTATGTGAATAAAGGTTTACGTGTTGTGACTTGGGATCAGTTAGGTTGTGGAGAATCAGATCAACCGGATGATGATGCGCTATGGGAACTACCCCGCTTTGTTGAAGAAGTTGAACATGTAAGGCGTAGTCTCAACCTAAAAGCCGTGCATTTGCTTGGCCAATCTTGGGGTGGGGTTTTAGGTTTGGAATATTGTTTAGCTTACCCTGATAGGGTAAAATCATTTATTAGTGCGAATAGTTCATTTAATATGCCACTTATGCAACGCGGTTTTGAGCGCCATAAAATGGCATTAGGAGCTGAAACATGCCGCATGATGGCAAGGCGTGAAGCAGAAGGGACAACGGATCATCTAGAATATTATGCCGCATACACACTGCTTGCACATCGTCATATTTGTCGTGCAGAGGTTTGGCCGGAGAGTTTAGTTTTCTCAATGGCTAATATTGCAAAGCCGGTATTATCTAAGGTATTTGGAAACTACTTATTTAATTGTACAGGGTTATTGCGCAACTACGATCGCACTGAAGAATTAAAAAAAGTAAATACGCCTATTTTGGTTATTCATGGCGAGTATGATTATATCGTCGTTGAATGTGCAATTCATGCTAGAGATAACTTGATTAATGCTGAGCTTGTTGTCTTGCGTGATTGTTCACATGATTCATTTTTTGAAAAACCAGTACTTTATCATCAAGCTGTTTGGAGTTTTTTGAAAAACCATAAAATTAATAACAGTTAAAATTTAGGAATGTAAAATGCCACAGATTGAATTGAAGTACTCTGATGATCTAATTATTGATACTAATAAAATTTTTGAAGCGATTGAAAGTACAATTAATGAATATGACTCTAGCTCTGGAGTATGTAAAAGTCGGGCATATGCTACTTCACTTTATAAACATACTCATATTTTAGTTTCTGTGTTTTTATTAAAAAAGCCACATCGAGATGATAGATTTTCACAAGGTTTAACTGATAATCTTGAGCAAGCAGTGAAGGAATTTATTCAACAGAAATGTTACTTTTCTCTTTCTTTAGAATATAACTCAGATTTTTATATAACTAATCAATATTGTGCAGAGAAGAATTGTTAGCAATGTCATATATTTTTTAATACTACTGCAAGAATTTTATTAATGAAAAATCTAAGTTTGGCAATAAATTAGTTTAGTGTTGGTCTGCTGTTTTTATTATGGATAGAAAGCAGGAGGGTGTTACCAGATAAATTACTATGGCCTTACTTAGGTAGCTTGCTGCATAAATCATGATATTTTTTGTCAATAGCTTTTTTATTTTTTACTATTAATATCCAGACAAAATAAAAAAATTAGGTATATATTTTGACAGAAGATATTTATTGGTTTGGATGATATTAAAGAAAAATATCTTAAGATTATGAAAAATCAAATTAAATATAAGTATAGTGTTATCGTAAAGTTCGCTATTAAAGATCAAAAAAAATTACTTGTTGCGTATTCTTTTTGCTCAAGAGGAAGAGTTATGTCTTTCTAATTATGACGCCTTTAAAGAAGGAGTGTTTGCCAGCCCTTATTTAATTTTTATATGATAATGTTTTACTAGATTAGTTATGGTAATTTATTAATGATCATGAAGTTTATCATGATTTCATCGATGTAATAATAACATTATAGCAATAATTATTGATTTTTATAAACTAACAAGATAATTAATAACTAAAATTAGTGAAATTTTCTGCTTTAATAAGAAAAGACTCAATATTATAATTAGTTTGTTAAGAGTTTTTAAATTGTTTTATCATTTGTTAGAAGTGTGGTAGATTAAATAATATGCTACATGGAAAATTTAGTAGCGTGTTTTATCATTCTATTTTGGAGATTACATCATGACTTGCGATAACATTATCCCTTTGGGCTACGTTTTTATGCCACACCATATTGCATTGTGGCGAGCGAGAGGGGTTGAAGCTAATTATCAGGGACAGCTAAAAATGTTAAGAAATATTTCTGCAGCTGATTCACAACATAGAAATAAGCAGCAATGTAATCAGAGAAAGAATAATATATAGATCTTTAAATATATAATAAAATAATTAATGAAGTTTGCGATAGATTAATTTATTTCATAGTGGATGGTATTTTATCATTCTAGTTTTGAAATTATACTGATGAAATGGAGAGGCCATATAATCAAGTTAAGCTATGGGAAAAAGCACTACCACTACGATTGATACGAAAATGGCTAGTTTGAAAAGAATAATGCAAATAAGCTTATACTAGGCCAGGTATTATTTTAACAGACTAGTTTACTTGAAATATTGATTGTATATAAAAAAGAATTTACTGATGATTTTTTGATAAAGGCTATGCTAAAAGTAAGTTGATCTAGAGTTGGATCAAACATCTTTGATCTAACTTGGTGAGTATTACCTATTTTCTATTAGGAATACTTTGAAAATTTTGGTGAACAGCTGGAGTTGGTTAATAAATTTAGATAGTGGTTAGTTAATATTAAAGATTTTGGTGAAACTGTATATTTAAGCAATGTCTTTTATTTATTTTTTATCTGAGGAATGTTTTTTAGGAAAAGTTGGAGTTTGTTATTTTATCAACACAGTATAATATTAGTTTAATGTCAAAAAATAGTAAACTCTTCTTAGTCATTGTCTTTTGAATTTGTAAAATATAATTTTTGGCTAACCCACTCTTTTATTTTTAGTGGTAAATAGCTGTATATTCCAGTGATTAAGGAAAGTTGCCAGGGAAACTGAATGACTGCTTTATTTTTAATAAGGCCTTTCTTAATCATGGATGCCGCTTTTTTAGCCGATATTTTAAAGGGCATTGAGAATTGATTAAGATCTGTACGAGGTGTTTTTACCCAGCCTGGACAAATAACATTTACTTGAATGTTGTCACTTTTAAGCTGTTGGCGTAAAGCTAAGCCAAAGTGTAATAACGCAGCCTTCACTGCACCATAAATACTGCGACCCGGGAGGAATATTTTTGCATTCATTGAACTCATAATAGCAATTTGGCCAGAGCGCCGTTGCTGCATGCGTTGAATAAGTGGGTAAATACTGTTAAATGTGCCATTAATGTGGGTATCAACCATAAGGCGCTGTGCTGAAAAATAATTGGTTGTTTCATGTGTGAGTTGCTTAAGAGAGGGCCCAGCATTGGCAATGACAAGATGAATTGGATCTTGATTGTCAATAGCGATTAAAAAGTCATGTAGTGCTTGATGGTTACATACATTGATAATTGCAATTGTTGTTTTTGCCCCGTATTTTTCGCACTGAGCTTTAACTTGCTCTAGACGCTCTGCATTACGTGCGATTAATATCAGGTGGTTATCTGGCCTTGCATAGCTATAGGCTAAAGCTTCACCTATGCCATTACTTGCTCCAGTAATACAGATAGTATACATAACTTAAACTCTTATATTATAAGTTGCTTATTATAGCACTTTATTTTGAGTGATTGTCATAGGGTTTAAAGCGCTTTAAACTTTTTCCCTAGAGGGTCTAGATTTATCTTAGAAATGGAAATTAACAAGAAACATACACAACTAATACATTTTTTTAGGTTTTACTAATTATCAGCTGTACTTACTTGTTGTAGAGTAGTCATTAGTTTTGTAACGGAAAATTAAAGTGATTTTTAAAAATATAAGGAAGGATAATATGCCTAATTTTACTCCATTGATTGATAAAAAAATAATTGGAAAATTGCAAGATCAACTTAATCGATTAAATTTTTCTCGAGGCGATATGGATGAAGAGCAAAAGGTTTGGTTAGATACGCTGCTAATGGCTACTCCACGTGATGGTATGACCTCTCGTGCAGTTCTTAGCAGTATTAACAATATTTGGTCTGAGTCATCGCTTGTTGATGCACGACATAGGATTGCTTTGTTACTGCAGTTTATCGGGAGAGCGAGTACTTTAAGTTCCTCTCGTTTTGGTGAAGAGTATAATCATGATGTTGTAAAGTTAATTAAAAATGTTGAGCAGCATCTTCCTATTGTTCTAGAACAGATGGGTATACCATTGGTTGCACACAAAGAGCAGCCAGGGATAGCAACAATTATTAAAGACCAAGTTACGGCTGATCAAATAGCAGATGTGGCTCAGCAAGTAAGCTCACAACAAGAGAGCAGTAATAGTTTTGATTGTTAAGGCTGCTAGTATTCTCTTGATTATAATCCTAGTAAGGCCTGACTCTGTGGTAAAATTTGGTCCTGCTGTTGATCAAACAGGTTTTTGAAGGGGTGAGTACTTTTCTGGTATGCAATAAAACATCTTTTCCTTTAGCCTTGAATAAGTGGGTACAATCTAGTGTGTTGCTGAACCTATTGCCAACCCATTTGATGGTATTTCTTAATTTTTCTCGACAAGAATTAAGGAATTTTTTCCCTATATGTGAGTTGTCATTTTCACATAATACTTCTACTTCTGGTTCGTGAACAAATTGATAGGTGTCGAGTAACTTTTGCTGCGTGTCTTTTGATGGGTCAGTTGCTTTTTGTATTATCATCTTTAGTGCTATGACTTTTTGCTCTAATATGCAAAGCCTGGATAGTTGAGAAGAGCTTTCTTCAAGGCCGTCAGGGCTATTAAAGACAATTTCTCTATATTCATTTGTATATAGCTCTTTATATTTGCGCGCTTGTTCAACAACTTCTACCAAGGCTTGGTCACAATGTACTATGTTGGCAGCTTTTTGTTGAGGATTGTCACAGCTTAGTGCAGTGATGAGGCTCAAATTTAAAATAGATAATGTTCCTGCTTTTTCTAAATCACAGATAGCAGCAAAAAGTTTTTTGTCTCCAATTTGTTCAGATGTAATTAATTCCCCAAAAATTTTTTTTTCAAGGTGATGTCGGCATAAAATAGTATAAGCTTGACGAAATTCAGGACTATAGTTTTCTAGCTTTCTAAGGTGATGTTGTGTTGCTGTTTCTTCAGTTTGTAAATGATCTTGTTCTTTATCTGCTGTCTCAATAGCAGTGGGTTGGCACTCTAGCTCTTTATCAAATTCTTTAATTAATATTTCTAACCTGATTGCTTTTAATCTTTGTGTTAATTCTATTTCTGTTTTCTTCTGTCTAGCCTTTAAGCGATGTAATTTCCCGTTGATCGATCTTAGTTGATCTGGATTGAAAGCCATGATTTTTAAATGTTTTAAGTTTTTTTGGCTTGTTAATAGCTTCTTTTTTGAACGGCTTAATTGTTCTTCTAGCTCTTTTAAATCTGTTAGAGCTAGTCTTTTTAAAGATGCTTGGCTAAACCCTATTGAATCTCTTGGCATTGGCTTTTCCTTATCCTTAAAGAGAGTTGTATAAATCTAATTTAAATAGATGCTCCAGTTTTTAAGGTGACTATAA
This sequence comes from Piscirickettsiaceae bacterium NZ-RLO1, assembly GCA_001644975.1. GTDB lineage: Bacteria > Pseudomonadota > Gammaproteobacteria > Piscirickettsiales > Piscirickettsiaceae > Piscirickettsia. The sequence goes on along the minus strand of LVCQ01000013.1, from coordinate 23,133 downwards.
AAATTCTTGACCATTTACAATATATTAACCTTTATGTGAAGATTTTCTAGTTGCGAAAGGTTAATGTTTTTTTGTTTTATGTAAATATTTGTTTGCATTTTATTTTTTTAATGGCGATTTGTATTGAATAGAGCACAAATAAAACTTCCTAATAAGGGGAGTAATTGGCTATTGGTAAGTAAATTTTTATTTTTTTTATGGCTTTTAATCTGTTGGATTAATAATATTCATCTGATTTTTCTGGCAGGCATACCAGTGCGCAATGACTTTGCTAAACGCAAATTCTAAGCGTTCAGCATTTTTTTCAAACCATTGGCTGGCAATTGGCTGATCAGCGCGAATGATGACATCATTAAGTAATGTGCCAGAGTTGACATTATATAAGCTTAAGCGCACTTCACTATGATCGATTAACCAGCTGATTGTAGGCATGGGACGTTGCCAGCTGATAATTGTAGGATAAATGTATATAGAATAAGCTTGATTGCGTGCTTGGATGAGGCCTTGCTGCATCGTTACATGGTTTTTACTGCGTTTGATATGAGTTGTATATTTATTCATTGTTTCAAGTAATAATTGGCTAATTTGGTTGCCGCTATTAGTATAATATTTGTTCTCTAGGTAAAAGTCCTGAGCGGTGCCTATATAGACCGATTCGTTGTCAGCAAGAATGCCACATTGATTTTGACCATTGGGGCGAGGGGTATAATAGCTATAGTGAGATATACAGCCACTTAGCAAAATACTGGCAATAGTCATTAATAAAGTGAAAGCTTGATACAAGAAAACCCATCCTTAGGTCTTGGTATTTGGTTGATTGCGCGACTCTTAACTCTTAGCTTAAAATAAATTGAACTATTCTGCCAACCAGTCACGGGGCTTTAAGTAATGGCTATATAATGCTGCTTCTTTAGAGCCAGGTTGTGGATCCCAGTTATAGTCCCAGCAAACTTCAGGCGGCAGTGACATCAGAATTGATTCAGTGCGGCCACCTGTCTGTAAGCCAAATAAGGTGCCACGGTCGTAGACAAGATTAAATTCTACATAACGGCCACGACGATATTTTTGAAATTGCTTTTCAGCCGCTGTATAGGGAGTATGTTGGCGGCGCGCTACAATGGGTAAATAGGCCTGAGTATAGGCATGGCCTATGTCTTGTAGAAAAGCGAAGCATTGATCAAATCCCCACGCATTGAGTTCATCAAAGAACAGACCGCCGATACCGCGGGCTTCATTGCGGTGTTTTAAATAGAAATAATCATCACATTCTTGTTTAAAGCGCGCATAGACCTCTACTCCATAAGGCGCGCAGGCCTTGGCGGCGACCTGATGCCAGTGTTTGCAGTCTTCATCAAAGCCATAATATGGTGTTAGGTCAAAGCCACCACCAAACCACCAGATATCTTTTTTACCGGGAGAACTTGCATTGAAAAAACGGATATTAAAATGAGAGGTTGGAATATAGGGATTATCCGGATGCATGACAATGGATACGCCCATGGCCTCAAAGTGATAATCGATAAGTTCTGGAAGGCGTTTGAGTATGGTATCGGGTAAGGTTGTGCCTTGGACGTGAGAAAAATTCACTCCGCCTTTTTCAATAATATTACCTTGCAAAATACGCGTACGGCCACCACCACCACTATCATGTTGCCAGTGATCTTCGGCAAACTGTTTGCCATCGAGTTCAGTGATTTGGCCGCAGATATCATCTTGTAACTGCATAAGGAAATCTTTAACAGGTGTGATTTGCATAAAATTAGCCTTGTCGTAGAATCGTGTCGGTCAATAAGTCGCGAATTTCAGAAGGGCCTTGGTGTGTGCCAACTTGACCGTCGAGCAAATAATCAAGTTGTGCGGAGAGTGCTGGATTTAGCGTCGCTAAATTCCGTGTGTTAGGCTCAGTACTGATATTGGCGCTGGTTGAAATTAAGGCATGGCCGCACGCTAAGCACAGCGCTTTAACCAGTGGGTGCGTGGTTAAGCGCACGGCGACACCACTAAAATTTCCAGTGATCAGTTTAGAGGTTTCTGGGTGTGCTGGCGTGATCCAGGTGGTAGGTTGTTTGCGTATCGCTGTCAGCTTATCAAGTAGCTCAACACTTAAGCGCTGAATAAATGGCCGAAGCTGGGTTAAGTCCGCCGCAACTAGAATAAGACCTTTATGCTCTGGGCGCTGTTTTATAGCTAGGAGACGTTTGATTGCAGTATCATTGTGTGGGTCACAACTTAAGCCCATGATGCCCTCTGTTGGCAGCGCAATGATACCACCTTGCTGGATACATTGTGCGGCCTTAGAGAGACTTGAGCTTACTTCTTTTTTATTCACCTTATTTTTTTTCTTCTGTGCTTTGCTTTTGCTGTTCTGTTTGTTCTGACTCGGGCAGTTCGTAAGGGGCTTTAAAGCCGCACTCTTTTTGTGGGCAGACTTTTTCGGTGCCCCAACGTTTTGTTGTTTTAATCGTTAAAATGGGCCATTGGCAGGTTGGGCAACTTTCTTTTAAAGGTTCATTCCAAACTGCATATTTACAATCCGGGTAGCGATTGCAGGAGTAAAATATTTTACCGTAGCGTGAACGGCGCTGAACTAAATGGCTTTGCTTGCACTCTGGACACTCAACACCTGTTTCAGTGGGCTTTTCTAAGGGCTCAATAAATTTGCATTTTGGATAATTACTACAGCCGATAAACTTGCCATAACGACCTTGACGAATGTAAAGATCACTGTCGCACTTTGGACATTGACGGTCGTCTACTTTTTCAGGGGCTGCTTGTTCTTCACCATCAAGGCTGCGAGTATAGTCACATTCTGGATAATTGGTACAGCCAATAAATTTACCACGTCGGCCAAGGCGTTCGGAAAGTTTCGCACTGCATTTTGGACAGTCTTCATCCAGCTCTTCTTGGGTAACATCTTTACGTTGGACGGTTTCATCAATGGTTTTGACTTGATCTTGGAACGGGCTCCAAAAATCATGCATCAGCGGTTTCCATTGCTTTTCACCCCGTGAAATCGCATCAAGATCATCTTCCAGATGGGCGGTAAATTCATAATCTACGTACTTTTCAAAGTACTTTGTCAAGAATTTATTGACGACATTGCCAACATCTGTCGGTTGAAAACGTTTTTTATCAAGTTCGATATATTCACGTTGCTGTAGCGTAGATAAAATGGCCGTATAGGTGGAAGGCCGACCAATGCCATGTTCTTCTAGTGTCTTAATCAGTGTTGCTTCAGTATAGCGTGGCGGTGGCTCAGTAAAGTGTTGATCGGCTTTAATCTCGAGTAGCTGAATTAACTCACCTGTTTTCATTATTGGTAGCCAGCGCTTGTCGTCATCTTCTTTATCATCGTCTTTGCTTTCTTCGTAGACGGATAAGAAGCCAGGTTTGGCAACTTGCGAACCATTAGCACGAAATAGATGTTTTTCATCACCGCACGCTAGATCAACAGCTACAGTATTAATAAGAGCGTGTTGCATTTGGCAGGCCACTGTACGCTTCCAGATCAGCTCATAGAGCTTAAATTGATCAGTGGATAAATGCGGCTTCAGTTCTTTAGGCAGGCGCATGCATGAGGTTGGGCGGACAGCTTCGTGAGCCTCTTGCGCATTTTTTGCTTTGGACTTAAATGTCCGTGGTGACTTTGGCAAAGCCTCTGGACTGTAGCGGTCGACAATCAGTTCACGCAACTCTGTAATCGCTTCATCCGCTAAATGCACGGAGTCTGTACGCATATAGGTAATTAAACCGACGGTGCCATCCCCAGTTTCGATTCCTTCGTATAATTGCTGGGCAGTGCGCATGGTGCGCTGAGCGGAGAAGCCGAGTTTACGTACAGCTTCTTGCTGTAAGGTTGAGGTTGTAAAAGGCGCAGCTGGATTACGTTTCCGTTGTTTCTTTTCAACGTTGACAACTGTCAGTATATTATTCGCTTTTTTTATCAGCGTTTTTTGTGCTTTAGTTGCTGATTTTTCGTTAGTAAAGGTAAATTGTTTTACTTTTTCATTGTTATGCAAGGTTAACTTGGCTGAAAATGCTTGTTGATCATGCATGAGGTCAGAGGTGATCGTCCAATATTCCTTTGCTTTAAAGGCTTGAATCTCTTGCTCACGCTCAACAATCATGCGTAAGGCTGGGCTTTGTACTCGTCCTGCAGAGAGGCCGCGGCGGATTTTTTTTCCATAACAGGGGTGAGAGGTTAAAACCGACGAGGTAGTCAAGGGCGCGGCGTGCTTGTTGCGCATCGACTAGTGCCATAGCCACTTCACGTGGGTTATTAATCGCGTCTTGAACCGCGCGTTCAGTAATTTCATAAAAGACGACACGGTGGACATTTTTATCTTCGAGCTCACCGCGTGCTTTAAGCTCTTCGAGCAGGTGCCAAGCAATAGCTTCACCTTCGCGATCAGGGTCTGATGCTAGATAAAGATCAGTGGATTGACGCAAAGCCTTAACAATATCATTGATGCTTTTTTCACCGCGCTCAGTAAGCTGGTACGTCATAGAAAAATCGTGTTCAGGCTGTACAGCACCTTCTTTAGGCAGTAGATCGCGGACATGGCCATAGGACGCCATGACCTGGAAATCTTTGCCTAGATACTTATTGATGGTTTTTCCCTTAGCGGGAGACTCGACAATGACTAATTTGTTACCCATGATTGCAATCGGTTATCTCTGTATCTAAAAACGGTTATGAATGCGTTCGTCATGATCTTTGTCATGGCGATCTCTATATCTATATTATTTAAAGCGCAAACTTACAACTTTATCAAAATTTATACAAGTACTAAGTTCGTTGATTATTTAGTGTTGCACTTCAGTTTTAGGGTCGGTTAAGATCATTTCCTCGAACCATTCGGTCTCAAAACCGTCCTCATAATGGTTGTTAAGTACCATCAATGCCACCCATTTGACATGGCTTAGATCAATCTCATCGATGCCAAGTGCCATGATACGATCGATGACCAATTCTCGCAATTCGACATTGAGTATGCCGATGTGCTCGAGGTAGAGAATATAACTTAGGTGCTCTGAACCAATGACACTGAGCTCTTTTGCAGCGAAGGCGCGGGTTGTCATTGAGGGTTCAAAGTGCTTGGGTCGTTGGCTCGTGTCAACGAGTCCTTCTAACCAATGAAAGGCGCGTTCGACTTCATCTTTAGCAAAGCCGGCTTTTTCTAGCTCTGCACTTAAAGCGGCTTGGTCTGAGCTAAGAGGCTGTTCTGTTTCACTGTTTTGATCAAATAAATACATCAAAACATCAAGTACACTTTCTTTTATCATCGTCGCTTCCCCTTAGTTCTTATATAGCCGCCAGGTATGGTTGCGATGTACCCGGCAAGTTCTAAATTCAATAGCGCTGAGGAAATGACCTCCACAGCTAGTCCGGTGCTTTCAACTAGCTGATCGACTGCTGTTGCCTCGAAACTTAAATGTTCTAACATGCAGACAGAGGTGGGGTCAATTTCTGTTAAATCAAGAGTAGGTTGTTGTGGTTGACAGTGCTCCTGTGTGATTGAGGGCCGTGGCGTTGTGAGCGTAGGGTTGTCACAATAAGTAAAATGGTTAGTTTGCAGCTGTGTTGCAATATCTGCAAAGTTCTCAACCAAGGTCGCGCCTTGTTTAATCAGTGCATGGCAGCCGCGTGCTTGCTCGTTATGAATAGAGCCAGGTATAGCAAACACATCGCGGTTGGCTTCAATGGTGTATTGGGCAGTGATTAAAGAGCCGCTTTTCACTGCCGCTTCAACGACGAGCGTGCCAAGGCTTAACCCGGCAATAATACGATTACGTTGAGGGAAATGACGAGCGGTCGGTTGTGCACCTAAGGCAAACTCAGAGACCAGAGCCCCGTGTTCACTGATGCGTTGGTAGAGCTTGTTATTTTGTGCAGGGTAAATTGTATCAACACCACAACCGAGGACCGCAACAGTCTGACCTTGGTTGTCGATGATGGTTTGATGGCTGATAGTATCAATGCCGATGGCAAGGCCGCTGGTAATGCACAGTTGATGATAAGCAGCTTCATAGGCGAATTGATAGGCTGCTTCTTGACCGGAGGGTGTGGGTTTGCGTGTGCCGACCATGGCTAGCTGCGGCTTATGCAATAGTTCAGGGTTGCCGATGATGTAAAGCAATGCTGGCGGCGTATTGATATGGCTTAGCTGTATTGGGTAGTTTGGTTCATTGAAAAAAACAATATGATGGCTAGGTTCAAGCAACCAGGTTGCTGCTTTATCGGCCATGCGCCAATTGGGGTTTAATATGGCCTGAATAAGTGCTTTAGAAAAATTGAGGGATCGTAGCTCATCGACTGAGCTAGCTAGAATAGCACGGGCAGTTTGAAAGTGTTCGAGCAGGCGATAAAGTCGCTGTGGGCCGATGTGCCGGGTGTGATAAAGTGCAATACAGGCTGCTTGTTCTTGATTCATAGGGCCTCCATGATCACACTTGATACTTTCAGACTAAACAAAAAAAGGCACTCGTGCCAGCTTTCTATACACTCTAAAAGGATGGTGTTATCATTGAAGATTTGAAAGCGCTGAGCAGCAAGAGTAGTTTTATCATGGCCTTATTAAATATTTTACAGTACCCCGACCCACGTTTACGTTTGCAGGCAAAGCCGGTGACGGTATTCGATGATGCGCTCGCACAAACCGTTCAGGATATGTATGAAACCATGTATGAGTCTTCAGGGATAGGTTTGGCAGCGACTCAGGTGAATATTCAACAACAGATTTTGGTGATGGATTTGTCAGAGAATCGATCAGACCCTATGTGTGTAATTAATCCTGAGATACTGGAGACATTTGATCATGCTGAGCATGACGAGGGGTGTTTATCTTTTCCAGGTGTCTTTGCCAAAGTTGAGCGAGCAGCTCGCATTAAGGTTGCTGCGTTTGACCAGCGGGGTGAGAAGTTTGAGCTTGAAGCCGAAGGTTTACTTGCTGTGTGCTTACAACATGAGATTGATCACTTAGAAGGCAAAGTATTTATTGATTATTTATCGCCATTAAAACGTAAACGCCTAGAGAAAAAGCTATTAAAGCAGCGCCGTCAGGTGCTATAAGAATGTTATTTAATATATTAATTAATCAATCAAGTATGATGAGAACCTCAGGTTGATTTGAATTGGCTACAGTGGGCTTAAAAATTTAGAGTTATTATGAAATCATTAAAGATTGTTTTTGCCGGAACACCTGAATTTGCAGCAGAAATTTTATCGATGGTCGCAAAAACATCCCATCAGGTGATTGCAGTCTATAGTCAGCCGGATCGTCCGCAAGGTCGCGGGCGTAAACTGATGCCGACTCCGGTTAAACAGGTGGCAGAAACATTAAATATTGGCGTTTTTCAACCGGAGAGCTTAAAAGCTTTAGCAGATCAAGATGCATTACGTGCTTTAGAGCCCGACTTAATGATCGTGGCCGCGTATGGCATGTTGCTGCCTGAAGCGGTTTTAAAAATTCCAGCGTTAGGTTGTATTAATGTTCATACCTCGTTGTTGCCACGGTGGCGAGGTGCGGCACCGATTCAGCGCGCCATTGAAGCGGGGGATCGTGAGTCTGGTGTGACAATTATGCAAATGGACACAGGTTTAGATACTGGGGATAGTTTAGCGCAAGCTAAGTGTGCCATAGCCTGCACTGATACGAGTGTAGATTTATATTATAAATTATTAAATTTAACTGCAGATTTATTACCTCAGGTGATTAATAATTTGGCTGAAAATGATGTAATCAGGACAGCACAGGGTGAGCAGGGGGTCACTTATGCACGTAAACTGTCTAAGCAAGAGGCGTGTTTGGACTGGTCTGATAGCGCGGTTATGCTGGATTGTAAAATTCGTGCCTTTAACCCATGGCCAATCGCTTTTAGCGTGCTAGATGGTGAAAATATTCGTATTTGGCAGACTAAAGTATTGACTGTAGCGAGTGACAGAGCGGTTAGTCGCCAATATATACCGGAACCTGGCACAATTATTCAGCACCATGCTGAAGGAATTGAGGTGGCAACGGGTGCAGGCTGTTTATTAATTCAGCAATTACAATTGCCTGGCAGCAAAGTACTATCCGCACGTGAGGTTTTAAACAGTAAAGCAGCACGTTTTGCAGTGGGGCGTTGTTTTGGTCAGTAAGTTAACGAATATACGTGCGTTAGCAAGCGCGGTGCTTGCAGATGTTAACCATCAAGGCATGTCATTACCTGCAGCGTTATTAAAGCATAATGAACTGCTTGATGAGGGGGATAAGAGCTTATTGCAAGAGCTTTGTTTTGGCTCGATTCGTTGGTACCAACGTTTAGATGCAATTTGTGACCAGTTATTAAATCGCCCATTGCGCCGTCGTGAAGCAAGCTTAAAAATGCTGTTGATTGTTGGTCTGTACCAATTGTTATTTATGCGTATTAAACCTTATGCGGTGATTTCAGAAACAGTGGATGCGGTTAAAGATTTAAAAAAACCGCATGCGAAAGGCTTGGTTAATGCTGTATTACGCTCAGCGCAGCGTCAAGATTATCCGTTATTAACTCAGGAAATTGCTATTTATTCTCACCCGAACTGGTTGATTAAGCGCTGTAAGCGCGCCTGGCCTGAATACTGGCAGGATATTTTAAAAGCAAATAATGAGCGGCCGCCAATGAGTTTACGTGTGAACCAGCGTTGGGGTACACGTCAGGCTTATTTACAGTTGTTAAAACAACATGACATTGTTGCTGAGGCAGTAAATATCCAAGATTGCACACATGCAATTCGTTTGGAAAAGCCAAGTGCGGTGGCAGTGTTACCACAGTTTAGTGAGGGGGCATGTTCGGTGCAAAATGAAGCAGCACAACTTGCTGCCCCATTGCTTGATTTAAAGGCGGATTTACGTGTATTGGATGCTTGTGCCGCGCCAGGTGGGAAAAGCTGTCATATTCTTGAGTTGGCGGATGCGATTGATTTAGTCGCGGTGGATGTTGATGGCAAGCGTTTGCAGCGGGTGCAGGAAAATTTATCGCGGCTTAAGTTATCTGCCAAGTTGGCTGAGGCGGCTGTTGAAAATATTGATGATTGGTGGGATGGTGTGCCATTTGATCGTATTTTATTGGATGCGCCTTGTTCTGGAACTGGCGTTATTCGTCGTCATCCGGATATTAAGTTGTTGAGAACGTTAGAGGATATCAGTCAATTGCATCATTTGCAGTTGCAATTATTAACTGCATTGTGGCCTTGCCTAAAACCAGGCGGCGTATTGGTGTATGCGACGTGTTCTATCTTGCCTGAAGAGAATGAGGCGGTGATTAAAAAGTTTTTAGCAGAGCAAGCAGGCAAGGCGCAAGAGGTGAAATTTTCCGCTGAGTGGGGAATGGCACGTCCGTTTGGTCGGCAAATTTTTCCTGAGGTTGGCGGTATGGATGGTTTTTATTATGCAAAGCTGCGCAAAATTGCAAACAGCTAGATCTAGATTTGACTTCGATTAGGTTAGATAAAAATAGAGGCGGCAGGGATTATGAAAATTACTATTCTCGGTGCAGGGCAGGTGGGCTCGACGATTGCAGCACAGCTTAGTCAAGAAGATGATAATGAAATTACTATTGTCGATGCGAATAGTGAAAATCTAGAGGCTTTACAGGAAAAGCTGGATATTCGCACAGTCACCGGTTTGGCGTCTTATCCTCATGTCTTAGCCCAAGCGGGTGTTGAAGAGGCAGATATGCTGGTTGCTGTGACCAGTAGTGATGAAGTTAATATGATCGCTTGCCAGATTGCGCATAGTTTATTTAGTACGCCGATGAAAATCGCTAGAATTCGTTCACAAAGTTATACGAAACATGGTAATGAGCTGTTTCTTAATAAAGTCATACCTATTGATGTGATTATTAGCCCAGAGCAGGTGATTACGCGGCAGATTTGTCGACTGATTCGTTATCCAGGGGCATTGCAAGTCTTAAATTTTGCAGGTACCAAAGTGCGTTTGGTTGCGATTAAGGTTGATCGTAATAGTATTCTAGCGGGGCACCCTGCTAGTTTTTTATCAAATATAGATAAACATATTGATGCTAAAGTTGTGGCGATTTTTCGTGATAATCAGGGAATTATTCCAGGTGCGAATACGACACTATTACCCGGTGATGAAATATTTTTTATCAGTGCCAATGATGATATTAAAACCTTAATGTCGAAAATCTATGAAGATCGTCCACGCTTTAATAGCATTATGATCGCTGGTGGCGGTAATATTGGCACGTATGTGGCAAAACGTTTGGAAGCTGATTATGATATCAAATTAATTGAAATTGATCCAAAGCACAGTGAACGGGCTTGTCATACTTTAGATCGGACGATAATTTTGTTAGGTGATGCGACTGACTCTGATTTACTAAATCAGGAAAATATTGAAAATATCGATATTTTTTGCTCGCTGACGAATGATGACGAAAATAATATTATGTCGGCTATGCAGGCTAAACGTTTAGGGGCAAAATACGCGATTTCACTGATTAACCGTCCTGCTTATGTTGACCTTGTTGAAGGTGGAGATATTGATATTGCCATTTCTCCTCAACATGCGACGATAGGCGCATTACTTGCACATATTCGTCGTGGTGATGTTGAGAAAGTGCATTCTTTACGTAAGGGTGCTGCAGAGGCGATTGAAGCGGTTGCCCACGGTAGTGCTGAAACGTCAAAAGTTGTTGGGCGTAAAGTGTCTGCATTAAAGCTGCCAGAAGGTGCTGTGGTTGGCGCTGTAGTGCGTGAAGATCAAGTATATATTCATTGTGAAGATGTAATGATTCAAGCAGACGACCATGTGGTGCTATTTATGACGAACAAACGTAAAATTCGTGATATCGAAAGCTTATTTCAAGTATCCAGTGGGTTTTTATAATTAATTATGGTACAAGAAAAAGCAATCCTTAAAATTATAGGTATTTTGCTAATGCTGTTTAGTTTTAGCATGTTGCCACCAGTTTATGTTTCCTGGTTATATCAAGATTATGATGCAACGCCATTTTTGATTTCATTTTGTTTGGCTTTTTTTTCTGGTTTTTTAGTGTGGTTGCCTGCGCGCGATTATAAAGTGGATTTAAAAGCACGCGACGGTTTTATTATTGTCTTTTTATTTTGGCTCGTCTTAGGGGTGTATAGTGCTTTGCCATTTATGCTGTCATATCATCCGCATATGGTATTAAGCGAAGCAGTATTTGAAGCCGTGTCTGGCTTTACGACGACTGGAGGGACTGTTCTTAGTCATATAGAAAATCTACCGCCATCTATTTTATATTATCGTCAACAATTGCAGTTTTTAGGTGGTATGGGGATTATTGTCCTAGCGATTGCAGTATTGCCGATGATGGGCGTGGGGGGGATGCAATTATATCGTGCTGAGGTGACAGGACCAGTCAAAGATAAACTGACACCACGGATTACTGAAACGGCAAAAACGCTGTGGTATATCTATGTTGGCTTAACCGTAATTTGTATCATGACTTTTTGGCTTTTTGGCATGAATTTATTTAATGCGATTTGTTATGGTTTTGGCACAATCTCAACAGGAGGTTATGCTCCACATGATGCCAGTGCAGCATTTTATTCCTCATCGCTGATTCAATACGCGATGATATTTTTTATGTTGATTGGCGGTACTAACTTTTCTCTGCATTTTATTATGTTGCGCAAAGGAGATATCCGGACCTATTGGCGTGAACCTGAGTTTCGCATGTATATTAGCCTGTTTTTTATTGCATCTATTGCTATTATGGCTTGGCTGTATTTATCTGGCACTGAAGTGTCTATTAGTAAAGCCATTAGAGACTCTATGTTTCAGGTGTCATCGTTTATGACAACGGCTGGTTTTGCCTCTGTGAACTTAGGTTCGTGGCCGCAATTAATCCAGCTTAGTTTATTATTTTTAGGTGCGATTGGGGGTTGTGCTGGATCGACGTCTGGCGGTGTTAAAATCATTCGGTTGATTTTATTAGGTAAGCAAAGCCAGCGAGAGATTCAGCGTTTAGTGCATCCGAATGGTGTCTTTCATATTAAACTCGGTGGTTTTCCTGTGCCTGTGAATGTGATTAATGCAACGTGGGGATTTTTAGCCGCTTATGTGATGAGCTTTATTATTTTAATGTTATTGCTGATGGCAACAGGCTTAGATCAAGTAACTGCTTTTTCTACCTTGCTTGCGTGCATTTCAAATACGGGGCCGGCTCTAGGTGAGGCGATTAATAATTACGGTAATTTAAATAATTCGGCGTTATGGCTATTATCTTTTGCCATGTTACTCGGCCGTTTAGAAGTTTTTACTGTATTGGTGCTATTTAGTCGCACATTTTGGCGAGTATAAAACACCTTAAAGCATAGAGCTAAATATGACATTAATATTTAATTTAATAAAAAAAGAAGTGGTTCGCTTAATTGGTGCGGTTGGTTACTCTTGGGCAGGTTTAGTTGCAACTTTAAAGTCAGAAGCGGCATTTCGTTTAGAGTTATTGATTGCTGTTATTTTGATTCCGAGCGCATGTTTGTTGCCAGTGACTATAATTGCAAGGGTATTAATGATTACAAGCATCTTGCTTGTTTTAATTATTGAATTAATTAATACTGCCATTGAAGCGATTGTTGATAGAATTTCTATAGAACATCATAGCCTATCTAAAAAAGCCAAAGATATTGGTAGTGCGGCTGTTCTAGTGGCTATGATTAATGCTGTTTTTACATGGATTGTTATCTTAATTTAAATTTATATCTATATCTATATCTATATCTATATCTATATCTATATCTATATCTATATCCATATTTATTTTGATCTAAATGATTACTTCTCCTGAGAATAAGGGTCTGGCTGTTCTGATAAAAGAGACTTTAGGAATTTCTATCGTTTTACCTGTGACTTCTTTATGAATTACTGCATCGATTGTACCCGCAGGGTGCTCAACAATAATATCATTCGCTGCGTCTTGAATATGAATATTGTGAGCAACTTGATTAGCCACAGAGCCTGGAATTAAGCAAGCGCTGGCAATACAAATGGCACCGGTGACGGCATGGCTTGGATGGCAGTCTGTGGGGGTAAAGTAACGTGAGGTGATATGACCATTACAGTGAGGTTCTGCGAGTAGGGCCATTTTCGGTGTAACAGAATGGCTGACATCACCCATGCCCATAAGAAGCGCGGCTTTTTGTCGGATCATTTCCATTTTTTTTATTAAATTTTTATCTTGATCAAGTTCTTGCTTGCTTTCGTAGCCGGATTTACCAAATGATGCAGCTAACATCATCACCACAGGGACAGACACATCGATACAGGAGACTTCTATATCATCAATGATATTAACCGCTTGGCCTGTGGGTAGTAATTTTCCTGTTTTCGCACCCACTGAATCAAGAAAACTGAGCTCGATTGGTGCGCTGTGTCCAGGAACACCATCAATTGTTGCCTCGCCTTCGAAGCTGAGTTCGCCATTGGGTGTTTGTATTTTTGCTTCGACAACAACATCGGTATTTTTGTTGTAAATTCGAACAGTTGTTTCTTGATCCTGGGCTTTAACGAGGCCCTTTGTAATCGCAAACGGGCCGACACCAGAGAGCATATTACCGCAATTTAAACTAGAGTCGACACGAGACTCGCCGACGACGACTTGGCAGAATAAATAATCGACATCAATGCCATCTCGTGCTGATGGGCTGACAATGGCAACCTTGCTAGAGACACTGCTGCCACCTCCAATGCCATCAATTTGCGCTTGGTGCGGAGACCCCATGATTTTTAATAAAACTTGATCACGCTCTTGAGGGTCGCTGGGTAGGTCAGATGCTAAAAAAAATGGTCCTTTTGAGGTGCCGCCACGCATTAAAATGCAAGGAATTGCCTTCATAATATCCTCCTGATATTTTTTTTGTGTTGATTATTTCTTGCTAAATAATGCACTTGTTACTATTAAAATAGCACCGATGATAACTTCTATATTCGGTAAATGGTTATAAAAGAAAATGTCATATAAACCTGCAACTAATATAGAAATATAAATTAATGGGGCAATACTGGCAGGGTCTTTCACTTGCTGATAGGCTTTACCGCGAAAAAATTGGTTGCCTAAACTGGCCAATCCCACTAGTACTAAAATGCCAATGATGGGAATAGAAAAAGACAGCATAGGGGTAAGTGTTTTTAGTTCTTCTTCTATATTAATTAGGCCAAAATAAATAAGCGATAGTAGAGTAGAAAATAAGTAGACAAATAGCATCACATGACTATTTTTTTCTTTTTTAGTTGCACTATGTAAAAGAAGTTGCGAAGCAGATAAACAAAAGCCAGAAAGCAAGCCAACAATAACATAAGGATTAATAATACCATTTTCTATATGCATCATTAAAGCGACGCCAACAGCGCCAAGTAGTACAGCAATAAGAGATTGCAGATTAATTTTTTTATTTTTAAAGAAAGAGAAAATAGCAATAAATATCGGACCGGTGCTATACAATACAGTTGCTTCGGCAAGGGATAGGTGAATAATCGATATAAATAATAAAAATTGGGCTAGTGTTAAAAAAAATGCACGAATAAAATGTGTTTTTGCATAGGTAAATTTTAATTTCCTCCAGCGCTGATAAAATGAAAAAAATAAAATGAGTAATAATAATGGAACGCCAAAACGTGCTAAAAGAGTAATTTGCACACTAGTGTATTGCATGGCAATTTTCGCAAAAAAACCAGCGGAGGCAATACAAACTGCTGAAATAAGCATGTAAATAATCGCCGTATGTTTTGGTAAGGCGCTTTTTATTAACTTCAGCGCTTTCATAATGAAGTTTCCTGTTTAGAATTAGCATCGCTATTAGTATCACTTGCTACTCGTTCTTTAAGTGGTTTTAAGCGAAATGGTGAAATTAACAGAGCAAATAATGATAAATCCTTGCTATATTCAAGACCAATGCGCCAGTTTTTTTTACGCTGTGCTAAATTAAACGAAAAAAATAGTTTGTCCCACCAAATAAAAATAAAGCCATAATTTGAGTCAGTATCTTTTTGAAAAGCGTGGTGATGAGTGGCATGTTGTTTTGGAGTAGTAATAACAAGAGAGAGGGTATTGATTAACCAATTGGGAGTTTTAAAATTAGAATGATGGTAAATTCCTTGTACAACAATAAGTGTTTCAAATAATATTGCTGCTTCGAGTGGAATGCCGAGTAAGAAAATAAAAAGAGCTTTAATAACACCGGTAATTATGATTTCACCAAAGTGCACACGCAGTCCAGTGCTGACATCGAGCCCTTCATCAAGGTGGTGAATTTCATGAAAGCGCCATAGCAAGGGAGTAATGTGAGCGATACGATGATACCAATAGCTAATTAAATCAAGTGTTACAATACCTAAAATTATTGCAATGGGCAGGGCAATAAAGTCAGTTTGCTGCCAAAGAGCATGGCTACTGGCCCAGATGATCATGGGTAGGGTGATTAATAAGCCGACACCTTGGTTGATAAGCCAAAAGCTAATATGCTTTATTAAGCGAGAGAACTGTGAGAGTTTGGTTGTCAATGAGGCATAATTGGGTGTGATTAGTTCGAGAGAAATTAAACTAGTAAACCAAATAATAATAATAAAGTGACCATAGTGGCTAACAAACTGCTCCATAATCGACACCGTGAGACCTAAGTTGTGACTGTTATTATGAGGTTAGTTTATCTGTTTGATTTTGCTAAAAATTTAATAAAATTTGTTTTTGACTGTAATAATGGTAGCTAGTTTTAGATTGTTAATGCATTTATTTTAAATCAGCAATTCTAATAATTTAATTGCTCGACGTTGCTCTTGGAGATGGTGGTGGTGCTCTATATTGGTCAGCATGTCTTGGTAAATAGTCGCAATGCGTTCACTAATATGAGTTTCTAAACAAAAACCCTGGGTAAGAAAAAGGTGGTTATTTAATTTTTTAGAGTCTTGGCTATAAATGGCCATCGGTGTTGCGAGCAGTTCACATTCTAAATATAAAATATCTTCTGCACTAATTTCTGGGTTTTCTTTTAATTTTTCAAGTTTGTTTTTTATTTTTTCAGGAAATCCTTGCGGATATTGGCTTTTTTGTTGTCGCCAACAGTCTTTTTTCGTTAAATGGCGAGTCTGTGGGAACTGAGTGATTGTAGCACTGTATTCGGGTGTTTTTTTATGGCTAATTTCTGTATTAAAAAGATTTTTAAATCGTGCAACCATAGCTACCTATACTCCTTGTTTAACTTCCCTTGTGATCATTTCTTTATTTATATTTTATGTGTCGTTGGTTTAGAGGTAGAGGTGCAAAAGCTATGCCAGCGCTTAGAGACAGGCCAAGTTCTAAGCTCAGACTAAATTTAATCGATTAATCTTTAAAACTATGCAATTGCTCTTTAATCCAGGCATAGCACTCACTGTTAATTTGTTCATGATTTTTACCTGTGTTATCAATCTTCTGGCCAATACGCACGTGAATGGTGCCAGGGTACTTAATAAAGCTATTTTTCGGCCAGCATTTGCCAGCATCATGGGCGATAGGAAAAATTGGCTGGTGCAAAGAAGCCGCAAGAACGCCACTGCCTTTTTTAAAAGGGGCGATTTGGCCAGGTTCTGAGCGTGTACCTTCCGGGTAGATGACAATCCAGCGCCCTTTGGCAACAGCAGCTTTACTTTGACGAAGGATTTGTAGTAAGGCTTTTTTACCGTCGTCACGATTAATAGCAATGGGTTCTAGAGATGCAAATGACCAGCCCCAAAATGGAATTTTTAATAAAGACTGTTTGATAATAATCGCTAATGGTGGAAACATCGCTGGAAATAAAAAGGTTTCCCAAGCGGATTGGTGATTGCTAATAATGACAGCAACTTTTTCATTGGCTAGGTGTTCTTGACCTTGAATCTCGTAACGAATACCACAGATCCAGCGTGCGCAAAACAAGGCAATTGGGCAGAAAGCCATAATATAGCGATAACGTACTTTAAAGGGCAGTAGCAAAGTAATAATCGATGTAATACTGATAAATAAGGTCACAATGCCAACGATTAAATAATAAATTATTGAGCGTATTAGTGAGGTTGCTTTTAGAAAAAAACTAGGCTGTTGTATTTGCATTGGCTAATAACTCATTAACAAAGTGATTCAGAGTGTGAAATATTTTAATTTGTTTTTCAAGTTCTGGATGTTTTTTTAGGGTATCCGTGCCTTTACCGCTCAGTACTAAAATCGGCGTGCAGCCAATAGCCTGGGCTGCTTGAATATCTTTAAAGCTATCGCCAACAAAATAAGCTTGCTCTGGGGTAAGTTGAAAGTGACTTACAATGGTTTTAAGCATGCCAGGGGCCGGTTTACGACATGAGCAACCTTCCGTTGGTCCATGAGGGCAATATTCAATGTGGTCAATGTGGCCGTGTTTCTCTGCGAGTAGATCCACCATTTTTTTATGCATGGCATGCAGGGTGGCCAGAGTAAAATAGCCGCGATAAATTCCGGATTGATTCGTTGCAATTGCAATTTTAATATGAGCCGTATTTAATTTGGCAATGGCGGTTAAGCTGTGTTCTATGGGTTGCCACTCTGCTGCTGATTTGATGTAGTGTTCAGAGTCTTCGTTGATGACGCCATCACGATCTAAAATAACCAATGGTTTAATCTGCATAGCTTAATTAACCTGTTTTTTGTTGGCGTGAGGCAGCAATGGTTTGTTTGTTCTGTAAGCGTAAATCACGGCGTAATTGAGCTTCGTTAAATCGGCGTTGTTCATCTCTTGTTTTGGCAATAATTGCCGGAATTTTTGCAGGTTGCTCGTCTTCGTCTAGAGCGACAAAGGTGAAGTAGGAAGAAAGAATATGGCGTTGATTACCGGTATAGCTGTTCTCAGCAATCACTTTGGTGCCAATTTCCATCGAACTGCCCCAAGCACGATTAACGGCTGCTTTAAAAATTAAGGTATCACCATCTTTGGCAGGGGCGAGAAAATGCATGGCATCAACAGATACGGTGACACAGACATGGCCGCTATGGCGCTCAGCAACCACCAAGGCAATACGATCTAAGGTAGCCATGATCAAGCCGCCAAATACGGTACGGTGGGAATTAAGATCATTTGGAAAGATTTTATAAACATGTTCATGGACGGCAGATGCGTCAACTGTTTTTGCCGGCAGAATAGGTTCGCTCATAATCAACACTCTCAAGTACTTTTTACTTTTTTATTTTTAAAGGGCAAAAACAATATATTTGATTTGGCCTTGATTGATTCTTCTAAAATTAACTAAATTAATTATGTTTGCTAGAAGAATCAACCTGTTGGGCCACTGTCATTACGTTTAGTTTTGTAAGTAAGAAATATCAGCGACCTTTAAGAACAGCTGACGAAGTTTTGCTAATAAGGCCAAACGGTTGGCTTGTAAGTCTGCATCCTCTGCCATTACCATAACATGGTCAAAAAAGTGATCAACCGGGTGGCGTAAGCTGGCCAATGATTCCAGGGCTTGGTCATAGGCATGCTCAGTGAGCAAGGGCTGAACCTCAGCGTGTTTTGCAAAAATTGCTTGATAGAGCTTTTTTTCTGCTTTTTCTATTAACAAATCAGCACGAATCGCAGATGTCGCTGGTCGTTGCTTGTCTAAAATGTTTTTAACCCGTTTATTGGCGGCAGCCAGTGCTGTGGCAACTTCTAGTTGACGAAAACGATGAACGGCCTGAATGCGTTGGTCGATATCCAATGGGTGGCTTAATTGCAAACTAGTTACCGCCTCGAGAGTATCTGGGCTAATACTTTGCTCAGCATAATACGCAGGTAAGCGTTCGTTGATAAACTGGAGGACATCTTGTTCTGTGTTTTTATTATTGAATTTATTGCTATATAACGTAATCGAGTGCTGAATTAGATCAGTAAGATTAAGCGCTAACTTGTTCTCGATAATAATACGCAATAAGCCTAAAGCGGCGCGACGTAGTGCAAAAGGGTCTTTATCGCCGGTTGGCTTTTGGCCAATACCAAAGATACCGACTAAGGTATCGATTTTATCAGCAAGCGCGATGGCAGCGCCGATCATCGATTGTGGTAATTTATCTCCAGAAAAACGTGGTAGATATTGCTCTTCTAGCGCAAGAGCAACGTCATTGGCTTCACCATCATGGTGAGCGTAATAACGCCCCATAATGCCCTGTAATTCAGGGAACTCCATGACCATTTCACTCATTAAGTCGGTTTTAGCGAGTAAGCCGGCGCGCTCGGCAAGGTGAATATCGGCGGCTAAGTGTGTGGCAATAAAGCTACTGATGGAGGCTAAACGTTCGGCACGCTCGTATACACTACCTAATTTCGCTTGAAAAGTGACTGTTTTTAGCCGCCCTAAATGTGATTCAAGGGTGTGCTTTTTATCTGTTTGGTAGAAGAAGGCAGCATCAGCAAGACGTGCGCGCATCACTTTTTCATTGCCAGATATCACTGTCGCTGGGTTTTTACTGTCGATATTACTGATAGTGACAAAATGTGGTAGCATTTTACTAGTCTGTGGCTCTAATACCGCAAAACACTTTTGGTGCACTTGCATTGATGAGATGAGTGCCTCTTGAGGGACGTTTAGAAATTCTTTATCAAAGTTCGCCAGTAGTGCCACTGGCCATTCGACAAGGGCTGTGACTTCATTGAGCAAATCATTATTAATATGAACTTGGCCATTGACTTTGGTGCCGATATTTTCTAATTGATTTTTGATAAGGTTACGGCGCTCATGAAAGTTGGCAATAACATAGCCTGTGGTTTTAAGGGTTTTGGCATAATCATTGGCATGGGCGAGTGAAATTGCCCCGGTGCTATGAAAACGATGGCCATAAGTGATTCGATCGGCAGAGAGCTCTAGAATTTTTGCAGTGATAACATCAGTGCCATAGAGCATGGTAACCCAATGTACGGGGCGGACAAATTGTGTTTTATTGGTGCCCCAGCGCATGGCTTTGGCGATAGGCAGTTTTTTTACTGCCTGTTCTGCAATGTTTGGCAGTAAATCAGTGGCTTTAGCACCTTTTTCCAGTAGTTTGTAAAAGAGCCACTGGCCTTTAGCTGTTTCTAAACGTTCGATTTGCTCTAAGCTAACGTTGCAGGAGCGCGCAAAGCCTAAGGCCGCTGGGGTGGGTTTGCCATCTTGATTAAAAGCGGCTTGTACTGCAGGGCCGCGACGTTCAATAATTTGATCCGGTTGAATGGCATCGAGCTGTTGAATTAATAGACCGATGCGCCGTGGTGCTGCAAATAGCTCAATGTTCCCGTAATTGAGTTTTGCGTTTTTTAAAGCAGTTTCAAAGCTATTTTTTAGGCTAATGGCTAAACTTTCTAGGTTTTTAGGCGGTAACTCTTCAGTGCCTATCTCAAATAAAAATGATTCTGTCGCCTGATCCATTACACTGACTCCTTATTTTTTATTTGATTGTCAGATTGCTTTAGCATAGGAAAGCCGAGTGCTTCACGTGTTTGATAATAGTTTTCAATAATCGCCCGTGATAGCGCACGCACACGTAGGATATAGCGCTGACGTTCGGTGACAGAAATAGCATGGCGAGCATCGAGCAAATTAAATACATGAGAGGCTTTGACCATCATCTCATAGGCAGGTAAGGGTAAGTTTTTATTAATCAGGTGTTGGCTTTGTGTTTCACAATGATTGAACTGCTCTAATAGCTCAGGCACTGGGGCGTGTTCAAAGTTATAGGCTGACATTTCAACTTCATTTTGTAAAAATACATCGCCATAAGTGATGCGGCCAAGCGGCCCATCAGTCCAGACTAAGTCATACATCGAATCCACGCCTTGAACATACATGGCAATCCGCTCTAAGCCATAAGTAATCTCACCAGTGACCGGTGAGCAATCCATACCGCCCACTTGTTGAAAGTAGGTGAATTGTGTCACTTCCATACCATTAAGCCAGACTTCCCAGCCTAAACCCCAGGCGCCCAAGGTGGGAGACTCCCAATTGTCTTCAACAAAGCGTACATCATGCTCGAGTGTGTCAATGCCAAGTGCTTGTAATGAGCCTAAGTAGAGTTCTTGAAGATTCAGTGGTGAGGGCTTAATAACGACTTGAAATTGATAATAATGTTGGCCACGATTGGGGTTTTCACCATAACGACCATCGGTTGGTCGACGACATGGCTGTACATAGGCGGCACTCCATGGTTCAGGGCCAGAAGCACGCAAAAAAGTCGCCGGATGAAAGGTCCCTGCACCCATTTCTAAGTCATAGGGTTGCAAAATGGCACAGCCTTGTGTGGCCCAGTACTCTTGTAAGGTTAAGATTAGCCCTTGAAACGTATGTATATCATGTGGTGATGTTGTCGCTAGCTGATTCATAGTACTCATTACATTCTATCTGTGTCTATCTTAAGAATTTTGAAGGATTTAAGAATAAACTTGGCCTTGTTAAACAGAACTCTTGATTATACCCGGGATTGTTTGATGAATATAGAGGTTGTTCTTGTGGATAAACACTGAATATAGTGGATAACTTTATCCACACCCCTATATCTAGGAGAATGAAGAAAAGTTGATAAAAAAACTTGCAATTTATCGGAGGCTTGGGTAATATCTCTCTCCGTCGAGTCGGGGCATGGCGCAGCCTGGTAGCGCACCTGTTTTGGGTACAGGGGGTCGGAAGTTCGAATCTTCCTGTCCCGACCATTTTTGCTCTGGTGGGTGTAGCTCAGCTGGTAGAGCCCCGGTTTGTGGTACCGGTGGTCGTGGGTTCAAGCCCCATCATCCACCCCATTGATTTATGATCATTAGATCTGTGAGTCAAAGCGAGCAAGAGTCTTGCATAGAAGGTTTACGTCCCCTTCGTCTAGAGGCCTAGGACACCGCCCTTTCACGGCGGTAACAGGGGTTCGAATCCCCTAGGGGACGCCATTTTTATACGCGCCCGTAGCTCAGCTGGATAGAGTACCTGGCTACGAACCAGGCGGTCGGAGGTTCGAATCCTTCCGGGCGCGCCATTTCATGCTGGCCGGATAGCTCAGTTGGTAGAGCAGAGGATTGAAAATCCTCGTGTCGGCGGTTCGATTCCGCCTCCGGCCACCATTTCTTGTTTTTGACATCTTATCCTGATACAGTGTTTTTAGCTCAAGACTATTTTTATTTAGTTTTGGCCTTAGTCTTTGATTTTTGATTGATTAAATATCATAGAGCTGAATGATGGATAGTTTTACTTCTAGAAAAAATATTGACATTCATGGCTACTCTTTTGAAGAGCTAGTTGCACTTGCACAAAATAACCCTGAAAAATTAGAATCATTACGCGAGAAGTGGACAGAAGAGTTGATTAGTCAATCTTCATCCGTAGACATTGAGCGGCGGTTGCGTGGCTTAGATTTTAAATTAAGTTTAGAGCGTCAGCGTAAAAGTAGTAATGAGCTAGGTCGCTGTATACGATTTTCACAAATGATGCACGGGTCTTTTGCTGAATTATGGGGGACGCTGCAAGAGCTGTTAGCAAATGCGCGGGACTTAAATAAGCTATGCGCGGAGAGTCACTTGCAGCGTGAAGAAGCTGCTCTGGGTGACAATGTTATTTTATTAAAAAGAAAAAAACAGGGCTTATAAAGAATACTAAAAAGTTCTGCAGCGTATTTTGCAAGCGAAATTGCTTTGGTCTAAATAAAGCTAGAGACTGCCTACAAACTTTATGGGCGGTTTGCGCGGCAAGCAATTTATCGCACCGATGATGGTGAAGGTTATTGCAATACTAACGTTTATCAGACTTATATCGATCAGTGCTTAATTCCCTGTTTATCTCCTGGAGAGACTGTAATCATAGATAATGCCTCTTTTCACAAATCAAAAGGGGTTAAGGAAGCGATTGAAGATGCCGGTTGTCACTTATTATTTTTACCACCTTATTCTCCTGATTTAAACCCGATCGAGCATGTATGGTCACCGCTTAAAAAGCGGGTTCGCATGAAACTTGATCAAGATAAAATAAATTTAGAGACAGCGCTTAGTCAAGTAATGAAGTCAATGTCAGAAACTATTCGTTGAGCGCTATATCTAGACAGATTATCCAACTATTCATCAAATTTTCGTGCTGGACACTGGAGCGACGTTGGTAAGCTTGATAAAAATTGCTTGTGAGAGTAGCTTGATGTGATGCGCCC
>LVCQ01000012.1 GCA_001644975.1 Piscirickettsiaceae bacterium NZ-RLO1 | reverse complement strand
CGGTGCTATCAGTTTAGCTGGTCGTGAAAAGCTTGATAATTTAATTTTTGTGATTAATTGTAATTTACAGCGTTTAGATGGCCCTGTGCGTGGTAACTCGAGCATTGTCCAAGAGCTAGAAGGCGTATTCCGCGGTGCCGGCTGGAATGTGATTAAAGTATTGTGGAGCACGGATTGGGATGAGCTTTTTGCTAAAGACCATTCTGGCAAATTAATGCAGCGTATGAGCGAAGTTTGTGATGGTGAATATCAAGCTTATAAGGCAAAAGGCGGTGCGTATTTGCGTGAGAATTTCTTTGGTAAATACCCAGAATTAGTTGAGCTGGTTAAAGATAAGAGCGATGATGATCTAGCCGCTTTACGTCGCGGTGGTCATGATACGCAAAAAGTCTTTAATGCTTATAAGCAAGCGACGGAAACGAAAGATAAGCCAAGCGTTATTTTGGCCAAAACCGTTAAAGGCTATGGCATGGGTGATGCGGGTGAAGCCTTAAATATTGCACATAACCTGAAGAAAATGACCTCTGAAGAGCTATATACGTTTCGTGATCGCTTTAATATTCCTGTCAGTGATGAGAATGTTGAAAACGTTGATCTATTCCATCCAGGGGAAGGCAGTGAGGAGATTCAATACCTCAAATCACGTCGTGCTACTTTGGGTGGGCCATTGCCTAGTCGTCATGCAGAGGCATTGACATTGGAGATTCCAAAAGCAGTGGATTTTGCCAAGCGTTTAATGAAAGACTCAGGTGAGCGTGAAGCCTCAACAACGACGGCATTTGTGCAGATTTTATCGACTTTGGCTAAAGATAAGAAAATTGGTAAACGCATCGTACCGATTGTGCCAGATGAGTCGCGGACCTTTGGTATGGAAGGACTGTTCCGCCAACTGGGTATTTATGCACATGAAGGTCAAAAGTATGTGCCTGAAGATAAAGATCAGATCATGTTCTATAAAGAAGCTAAAAATGGTCAGATTTTGCAAGAAGGCATTAACGAAGCGGGCGCATTTTGTTCTTGGTTGGCTGCGGCGACGTCTTACAGTAGCAATAAAGAACCGATGATTCCTTTCTATATTTATTATTCAATGTTTGGTTTTCAGCGCGTGGGTGACTTATCTTGGTTAGCCGGTGATATGCGTGCACGAGGCTTTTTAGTGGGTGGCACCTCAGGGCGGACGACGCTCAACGGTGAAGGCTTGCAGCATGAAGATGGTCATAGCCATATTATGGCCGGGACTATTCCAAACTGTGTTACCTACGATCCAACGTATGCCTATGAGCTTGCTGTGATTGTTGAAGAAGGCATGCGCCGTATGTATGAGCGTGATGAAAGCGTGTTTTATTACATTACGACTATGAACGAAAACTATACACATCGTGGTTATGATGAGAGCATGCATGAAGGTATTATCAAAGGTCTATATTCTTTGATTAAGCCGAAAAAAGCGAAAAAACTGCATGTTCAATTGTTGGGTTCAGGGTCTATTTTACGTGAAGTGGAAGCAGCAGCTGAGTTACTTGATCAAGACTTTGGTGTCAGTGCTGAGGTCTGGAGTATGACCAGCGCGAACGAACTCCATCGTGATGGTTTAGAGGTTGCACGTTGGAATCTGTTACATCCAGAAGAGCCAGCGCGTCCAAGCTATTTAGAGCAATGCTTAGGCAATACCAAAGGGCCTATCGTTGCATCAACGGATTACATGAAGCTGTACACTGAGCAATTGCGTGAGCATATGCCTAAAGATCGTCGTTTTATTGCATTAGGAACAGATGGCTTTGGCCGTTCTGACTCACGCGCTGCACTGCGTCGCCATTTTGAAGTCGATCGTCATTATGTTGCGGTTTCTGCATTGAAAGCGTTGGCCGATCAAGGTGATATAGCTGCCAGCCGCGTGTCTGAAGCGATTAAAAAATATAACATCGATGTTAATCGTATCCATCCATTACAGGCATAATAGAATTTAGGGGAGAAACAAACGTGGCAACGATGAAAGACGTGTTGGTGCCGGATATTGGTAACTATAGCGATGTAGATGTCATTGAAATTAATGTTGCTGTTGGCGATCAGGTGAGCGCTGATGATGCATTGATTACACTTGAAACAGACAAGGCCACTATGGAAGTCCCTGCACCTTTTGCAGGGACTGTTAAAGCGATTAAAGTGAAAGAAGGCAGTAAAGTCTCTGAAGGTAGCTTAATTGTACAGATGGAAGTCACTGGTGATGTGGTTGAGCCTGTTGCAGTGCCTGCGCCTGTTGCGGCGCCGATAGCTGTTGTAGCAGCGACAGGTCCAATTGAAGTGCGTGTACCTGATATTGGTAACTACAGCGGTGTGGATGTGATTGAAATCAATGTTGCTGTCGGTGACCAGGTGAGTGAAGAAGATGCTTTAATTACCTTGGAAACTGATAAAGCGACAATGGAGGTACCATCGCCGGTGGCGGGTATCGTTAAAGAAATTAAAGTCGCTGAAGGTAGTCAAGTCTCTGAAGGTGATCTAGTTTTACTCGTTGAAGGTACCGGTGGTACGAGTACGGTAGCGCATCCCCCTGCTGCTGTACAACAAGAACTTACAACGGTAAGCTCGACGGTGCCAATGGCTGCTGTTGCGGCTGCGAGTGTACAAGAAGTGCATGTGCCGGATATTGGTAACTATAGCGGTGTGGATGTGATAGAGATCAATGTTGCAGTGGGTGATAGCGTGAATGAGGAAGATCCGCTTATTACTTTAGAAACTGATAAGGCGACGATGGAAGTACCATCGCCGGTGGCAGGTGTCGTTAAAGAAATTAAAGTTGATGAAGGTAGTAAAGTCTCAGAAGGTGATTTAATTGTTTTAGTTGAATCACCAGGTGCATCAACTGTAGCTGTAAGTTCAGTAGTGAGCCAAGGTGTAGCAGTACCAGCGGCCAATCAGCCAGCGACATCGGCAGCAGGTGCAGCAGTACCTGCTTTAACACAAGCATCAGGTCCTTCGCATGCATCACCAGCGATTCGTCGTTTTGCGAATGAACTAGGCGTTGATTTAGCGAAAGTGATCGGAACAGGCCGTAAAAACCGCATTGTGCATGAAGATGTGACGAAATGGGTGAAAAGTGCATTATCGCGCCCAGCAGCGACCGCCAGTGCAGGAGGAGGTGCTGGGTTGGATTTATTGCCGGTGCCAAAGGTTGATTTTGCTAAATTTGGTGCGATAGAAGAGCAGCCATTATCACGGATTAAGAAAATCTCTGGGGCAAACTTACACCGTAATTGGGTTGTGGTGCCGCATGTCACGCAGTTTGACGAAGCGGATATCACTGAGATGGAAGCATTCCGTAAAGAGCGAAATAAATTAGCTGAGAAGAAAAAAGTTGATTATAAATTTACTCCACTTGCTTTCTTGCTCAAAGCTAGTGCTGCGGCGTTAAAGGCATTTCCTGAGTTCTGTGCATCACTCAATGAAGCCGGAGATGCGTTAGTATTGAAAAAGTACGTACATATCGGTGTTGCTGTTGATACGCCGAATGGCTTAGTGGTGCCAGTGGTGCAGAACGTTGACCAAAAAGGCTTAGTTGCGTTATCGCGTGAATTGGGTGAGATCAGTAAAAAAGCCCGTGCTGGTAAGCTGACGGCGGCAGATATGCAAGGTGGTTGTTTTACCATTTCAAGCTTAGGTGGTTTAGGTGGTACAGCCTTTACGCCGATTGTGAACTTACCGGAAGTTGCTATTTTAGGGGTGTCTAAATCCAGTATCAAACCGATTTGGAATGGTAGCGACTTTGCGCCGAAGTTAATGTTGCCATTATCACTGTCTTATGATCATCGGGTGATTGATGGTGCAGCAGCAGCGCGCTTTACAACCTTCTTGGCAGAGCAACTTTCTGATTTACGGAATATGTTGTTGTAATAATACTTGGGGCAGTTAAAGATGAGTAAATCACTTGTTTTTAATTGCCTGATGATAGGGATTGATCGATTTTCTCATGTCTTGGTCGGTTGTTTTTAAACCAAGCACAATAGAAAAGCAGTAATAAATTTGATTTTTAAATAAATGATAAGGCAAAAGCAATGAGTCAATTACAAGCAGATGTTGTAGTTTTGGGTAGTGGTCCTGGCGGTTATACGGCAGCCTTTCGAGCTGCAGATTTAGGAAAAAAAGTCATATTAATTGAGAAATATGCTGAGATCGGTGGTGTGTGCTTAAATGTAGGCTGTATTCCATCGAAAGCCCTATTGCATACGGCGAAAGTTGTTGATGAAGCCAAGCATATGTCTGCGCACGGCGTAAAATTTGGCAAAATTAGCTTTGATATTGATAAAGTTCGTGACTATAAAGCCGGAGTGGTGACGCGATTAACGAAGGGTTTAAAAGCCCTAGCATCTGCACGTAAAGTTCAAATTGTTCAAGGTTATGGTAAATTTGCTTCGGATAAAGAAATTATCGTTGAACATGAGGGTAACACACAATCAGTGAGTTTTAATCACTGTATTATTGCTGCAGGTTCGCGCCCAGTGCAATTACCATTTTTGCCAGAAGATGAACGTATTATGGATTCGACGGGTGCCCTAGAACTCAAAGAGGTGCCTAAAGAACTATTGGTGATTGGTGGTGGTATTATTGGCTTGGAAATGGCACAGGTCTATAGTACGTTGGGTGCAAAAGTAACGATTGTTGAATTAGCCGATCAGTTGATGAATGGCGCCGATAAAGATGTCGTTAAGCCATTTCAAAATTTTGTCAAAGATCGCTATGAGATTATGTTGCAAACGTCGGTTACAGCGGTTGATGCGAAAAAAGATGGGTTACACGTTGCATTTGAGGGTAAACACGCACCGGAGGGCACGCGCCGTTTTGATCGTATTTTATCAGCGGTGGGCCGTGTACCCAATGGTAAGTTGGTTGACGCAGAAAAGGCTGGGGTAAAGGTGAGTGAGCGCGGCTTTATCACTGTGGATGACCAAATGCGCACGAATGTGTCACATATTTTTGCCATCGGTGATATCGTTGATAATGGTCCAATGCTTGCGCATGTGGCGGTCCCTCAAGGTAAAGTTGCGGCTGAAGTGATTAGTGGTGAGAAACATTTCTTTAACCCATTGTGCATTCCATCAGTAGCGTATACTGACCCAGAAGTCGCATGGGTGGGTAAAACCGAAGAAGAGTGTAAGAAAGAAGGTATTAAATATGGTAAGGGTGTATTCCCTTGGGCTGCATCTGGTCGTTCATTGGGTATTGGTCGTGATGAAGGGCAGACAAAAGTATTATTTGATGAGGAAACACATCGCATTTTAGGTGCGGCGATGGTCGGCCCTAATGCAGGTGAACTGGTTGCTGAGGCTGGATTGGCAATAGAAATGGGCGCAGATGCTGAGGATATTGCATTGACTATTCATGCGCACCCAACCTTATCAGAGACTTTTGCCTTAGCTACAGAAATGTATGAAGGCTCGATTACTGATTTAATTGCACCGAAGAAAAAGAAAAAATAATAATAAAGAGCTGTGTTATCGCTTTTTTTGTTAGTTAAGTTTTAATCAATAAATTTTGAGCAGGCCCTTTACTGATTGATCAGGAGGGCTTTTCTATAATTTTTTTATATTAAAAAATAAAACATAGAAAAAATACAAGGGAATATGATAGATATGGCCAGGTTATTACCATCTCTAGCAAAGTTCGGCTTATGTTTGGTCTTATTGTTAGGTATGACTCAAGAGATTGTTGCTGCCAAGAGCACTCAAAATAATACAGGTGTGGAGCAAGAACTAGCGCCGACACGTGCTGATCAGGGTGCAGTCGATACGGTATTAAATAAGATTACACCAGACCAAAGCTCGATTTTAGAGTCGCGTCTTAAGAAAGAAAGCGCGATTGCTAATAATTCATTGGGCATTTTATTTTATCAACCAAACTATGTGTTGCCTTATTATTATACGGGTAGTCCTTATCAAGCGATTTATAATGGCCAAACACCGGATAACCAAAAGGTCATGAGCTCTGAGTTTAAAGCCCAGTTAAGCTTGATGGTGCCACTTTGGAAAGATATGTTTGGTAACCCAGATTATAGTCTGAATGTTGGGTATACTCAGTTGTCTTATTGGCAGTTTTATGCAAAATCACAGTATTTTCGTGAGACCAATTATGAGCCTGAGCTATTTGTAACGGATCACTTTCATCGCAATTGGCAGATTAGCTATGGGGTGGTGCACCAGTCGAATGGTCGTGGCGGCTCGCTGGAGCGGAGTTGGAATCGGGCATATCTAAATTTAGAAGCCTCAGGTGAGCATTGGCTAGCCAGTATTAAACCATGGGTTTTAATTTTTAAGCCAGACTCGAGTGATTTACATAATCCAGATATTGCCCATTATTTAGGCCATGAGCGTATCATGTTTGCTTATGTATTTAATAATAAAATGCAAGCATCAATTGCATTGACGAATGTTGAAAGTGGCATGAAGCGTGGTGCAGTAGAACTGGATTACTCTTTCCCTTTAACCAAGCATATTAATGGCTTTATTCAGTATTTTAATGGCTATGGTCAAAGCTTAATTGAGTATGATCACCGTACCCAAAGTGTTGGGATTGGAATTGCTTTAAGTCATTGGTGATTAATGCCCGATTTTAATTAAGGCTAATATATGGATATTAAGCGCATTGATCATATTGTATTAACAGTGAAGGATATTAATGTAACCATTGATTTTTATACACGTGTGCTTGGCATGGAAGCTGCGACTATTACTAGAAAAAATAGTGTCAGAGATATGCCAGTGTTGAAATTTGGTAATCAGCGGCTTAATTTACATGAGTATGGCAATGAGCGTCAGCCTAATGCAGCGCAGGCGTTGCCTGGTTCACAGGATCTATGTTTTGTTGATTGGTAACGTTATTGCTCGCTTGGAGAAATTAAATATTAGGATAGAATTTGGGCCTGTTATTATCCCAGGTGCAGTTGGTCAGATGGAATCTATTTTTATTCGAGATCCGGACCAAAACTTAATTGAACTAGCTTATTATTTATAGCTTATTATTTATGATTTTTGTAAATGCGAGTATGCCTTGTTGTAAGGTGCTTAGTGTTTGAGTTGTAAGTCAGAGGTTTCCTGTTCAAGCTGATATAAAACTGCGGCGAGACTGTCTTTGTTGAGTTGTTTTAATAACTGGCCTTGTGCGGCGAGCTGTGTAAGAGGAATCGTTAGCTCTTTGGCTGTTTTGATATGTTGCAATGTGCACTCGGTGCCGGAGGAGTAAAAGGTCATGGTGGTCAGGGTATATTGATAATAGTCGTTCATAATGCCTTTCCCGCAACTTGATTTAAATTTTATATATTTAGTGTTGTGCTTAATTAAGTAATAGCAGGAAAATAACAAATAACAGAGCAGAAAAATAAAAAGCCCCATGATGGGGCTTTTTTGTGCTTGAACGGAATTCGCGCAGGGCTTACATCATGCCCATACCGCCCATTCCACCCATACCGCCCATGCCGCCCATATCTGGCATGCCAGCACCACCTGCAGAGTCTTCTTTAGGAAGTTCTGCAACCATCGCTTCTGTTGTGATCATAAGACCTGCGATAGATGCTGCATTTTGAAGTGCAGAACGCGTGACTTTAGTTGGATCAAGAATACCCATTTCGATCATATCACCAAACTCATTGGTTGCCGCGTTATAACCAAAGTTACCTTCACCGCTGATAATTTTATCAAGAACAACAGCGGCTTCGCTACCTGCGTTCTCAACGATTTGACGCAATGGTGCGCTCATAGCACGCAACAAGATGTTAGCACCTTGGGCTTGTTCATCATTTGCGAAGTCAAGAGCTTTAACTGCAGCCATTGCACGAACCAGTGCAACACCACCACCAGGAACCACACCTTCCTCAACTGCGGCGCGTGTTGCATGCAGTGCATCATCAACGCGGTCTTTCTTCTCTTTCATCTCGATTTCAGTCGCTGCGCCAACTTTAATGACAGCAACGCCACCAGAGAGCTTAGCGACACGCTCTTGTAGTTTCTCGCGGTCGTAGTCAGAGGATGTTTCTTCAACCTGTGCACGGATTTGAGCAACGCGAGCTTCGATCGCAGTTTGTTCACCAGCACCATCAATAACGGTTGTATTGTCTTTAGTGACGACGATGCGTTTTGCTGTACCTAAGTGCTCAAGAGTTGCTTTCTCAAGGTCTAGGCCAACTTCTTCAGAGATCACAGTTCCACCGGTTAAGATGGCAATATCTTCAAGCATCGCTTTACGACGATCACCAAAGCCAGGTGCTTTTACTGCGCACACTTTAACAATGCCGCGAATGTTATTAACGACGAGTGTCGCTAGAGCTTCACCTTCAACATCTTCAGCGATGATGAATAATGGCTTGCCTGATTTAGCAACTGATTCTAATGTGGGTAGTAATTCACGAATGTTAGAAATTTTCTTGTCGACGAGTAAGATAAATGGGCTTTCGATTTCAGCGACCATTTTCTCTTGCTTGTTGACAAAATATGGAGAGAGGTAACCGCGATCGAATTGCATGCCTTCAACAACATCTAATTCGTTTTCAAGGCTAGAGCCTTCTTCAACAGTGATTACGCCATCTGTTGATACTTTTTCCATCGCTTTTGCAATGATAGAGCCGATTTCTTCATCAGAGTTTGCTGAAATAGTACCGACTTGAGCAATGGCTTTGTTGTCTGTGCACGGTGTAGAGAGGTCTTTTAGTGCAGCAACTGCAGCGACAGTGGCTTTATCGATACCGCGTTTTAGATCCATTGGGTTCATGCCGGCAGCAACAGATTTGACACCTTCTTGAATAATCGCTTGGGCTAAGACTGTTGCAGTTGTTGTACCGTCACCTGCATCATCATTTGATTTAGACGCGACTTCTTTGACCATTTGTGCGCCCATATTTTCGAACTTATCGCTAAGCTCAATTTCTTTGGCAACAGACACACCATCTTTAGTGATCGTTGGAGCACCAAATGATTTTTCTAAAATAACATTACGTCCGCGTGGGCCTAGAGTGACTTTTACGGCATTGGCAAGAAGGTTCACACCATCCAACATTTTTTGACGGGAACCGGTACCGAAGCGTACTTCTTTTGCTGACATTCTTATATCTCCATAAATGTACTTAAGTTAGTACTTAAATTAAGTAAGATGAAAAACGGATAATTGATTTCTTAATCTTCAACGACTGCAAAGATTTCGTCTTCACGCATCACTTGATACTCTTCGCCGTCGATCTTCACTGTTGAGCCTGAATATTGACCAAACAATACAGTGCTACCAACTGTGACATCAATTGGGCGGTAGTCGCCGTTATCCAACGCTTTACCACGACCTACAGCAACCACTTCACCGCGGTTTGGCTTTTCTTGTGCGCTGCCAGTTAAGATGATGCCGCCAGCAGAAGTAGTTTCTTCTTCCAGACGACGAATTACAACGCGGTCATGTAATGGACGGATTTTCATTCACTCTTCTCCTAAAAGATAACAAGGCACTTGCCTTGATTAATTTGGACTTAAAAAGCCTTCAGGCATTAACATAGGGACCTTGAGTTAAATTACAAGTCCTGCTGGCTATTTTTTTTGTTTTTTTCTTGTTCTAGCTTTGCTGACATAAACACAGTAAAATTGATCTTTTTACATGCTAGCAGTACACTCACAGCAGAGTATAATGAGTGAAAACTATAAATATGTTTAAAATTCAAGTGCTTCATGGTCCAAATTTAAATTTATTGGGGCTGCGTGAGCCTGATCAATATGGTCTGATGAATCTGGCAGAGCTTGATGCTGAGCTGAAAAGGCGCGCACAGCTAGCTGGTGTTAAGTTAGAGAGCTTGCAAAGCAATATTGAGCATGAGCTGATCAATGTGATTCATAATATGGTGCATAAAGATCATACAGTCGATTTTATTATTTTTAATCCAGCAGCATTTACGCATACGAGCATTGCTTTGCGTGATGCGTTAAGTGCGGTGCGGATTCCTTTTATTGAGGTCCATCTGTCCAATGTGTATGCACGTGAGAAATTTAGACAGCATTCTTATTTCTCAGATATTGCACAAGGTGTGATTACAGGCTTAGGCCCACAAAGCTATTTTTGTGCGCTGGAGGCTGCAATTGCTTATTGTCAACAAGTTAAAATTTAACTTACTAAAATTATTAAATTAACTAGAAGTCAACTTAAATAATTAATCGGTAGAGTCGATGGAAATACGTAAGATTAAAAAGCTTATTGAGCTTATTGAAGCCTCTGGTGTTGCAGAAATAGAAATTAAAGAGGGCGAAGAGTCTGTACGCATCAGCCGTTATACTGGCGCAGCGTCTGTGCCTGTAGCAGCACCACAAACAGTGATTCCAATGGCAACAACAGCATCTGTGCCAGCCCCTTTGCCTGTTGCTGAGACAGCATCGGCAGCTGCACCGGCGGTAAGTAATGAGATGAGTGGACATGCGGTTAAGTCGCCGATGGTTGGAACGTTCTATTCAGCATCTTCTCCAGATGCAGAGCCTTTTGTGAAGGTTGGGCAAAAAATCAATATGGGAGAGACCATCTGTATTGTTGAAGCGATGAAAATGTTTAACCAAATCGAAGCGGATAAAGCGGGTGTGGTGAAGCAAATTTTATTAAGTGATGGTGATACTGTTGAGTTTGATCAACCTTTGGTGATTATTGAATAAAGTCAGTTATTCCTAGTATTTATATTTCTATGAGTACTAGATAAACCTTGAGAATATACTTTTGAGCACACTGAGTAACGAGTTCGTTGACTATGATTAAAAAAGTTCTGATTGCCAACCGTGGTGAAATTGCACTTAGGATCTTGCGCGCTTGTCGTGAGATGGGTTTAAAAACGGTCGCGGTGCATTCAACTGCTGATCGAGATCTAAAGCATGTACGTTTGGCAGATGAGTCGGTATGTATCGGTCCGGCGCCTGCTTTGCAAAGCTATTTAAAATTTCCTGCAATTATCAGTGCTGCAGAGGTCACTGGCGCGGATGCAATTCACCCTGGATATGGCTTTTTATCTGAGAACGCTGATTTTGCTGAACAGGTTGAAAGTGGTGGTTTTGTCTTTATTGGACCACGGGCGGAGACGATTCGTGTTATGGGCGATAAAGTAAAAGCCATTCAGGCTATGCAAAAAGCCGGTGTGCCTTGTGTGCCCGGTTCGGATGGTCCCTTAGGCAATGATGGTGCAGAAACCAAACGCATTGCCCAAAAATTGGCTATCCGGTGATTTTAAAGGCGGCCGGTGGTGGCGGTGGCCGTGGTATGCGTGCGGTATTTGAAGAAGATGAGTTGCTCGATGCATTGCAATTGGTCCGTGCTGAAGCGGCCGCAGCATTTGGCAATAATATGGTGTATATGGAAAAGTATTTGGTAAAACCACGCCATATTGAAATTCAAGTGATTGGTGATGGTGAAGGCGCTGCGATCCATTTAGCCGAGCGTGATTGCTCGATGCAGCGCCGTCATCAAAAAGTAGTTGAAGAGGCACCTGCACCAGGATTGACGAAAGAAGAACGCGAAAAAATTGGTGAGCAATGCGTGAAAGCCTGCCGTGAGTTGAAGTACCGTGGTGCAGGAACCTTTGAGTTTTTATATGAAGATGGCCGTTTTTATTTTATCGAAATGAATACGCGCGTGCAGGTTGAGCATCCGGTCACTGAGCTAATTACTGGTATGGATATCGTCAAAGAGCAATTGCGTATTGCCGGCGGCCTAGGCTTATCAAAGCGCCAGAAAGATATTCATATTCAAGGTCATGCCATTGAGTGTCGTATCAACGCTGAAGATCCGAAGACCTTTATGCCATCGCCAGGCCATATTGACTTTTACCATCCACCGGGAGGTCCTGGGGTACGGGTGGATTCGCACTTATACTCAGGTTATTCTGTGCCACCGCACTATGATTCGATGGTTGCAAAGGTCATCACTCATGGCGAAGATCGCCAGAGTGCGATTATTCGCATGCAAGGAGCCTTAGGTGAGACGATTATCAATGGCATTAAAACGAATATTCCGTTGCAGCAAGAGATTATGGCAGATCTGAACTTCCAAGCTGGGGGCACGAATATTCATTACCTTGAGAAAAAACTAAATGGTCAGAAATAATGGCTTGGTTAGAGCTTAAAGTTACCACCACTCGGCACCATGCTGAGCTGATTGGTGATTATTTAAATGAAGAGGGCGCTCTGGCGATTACTTTGCGTGATGGTAAGGACCAGCCGATTCTAGAGCCGGGCGTGGGTGAAACGCCGCTATGGCAAGATGTACATGTTATTGCCTTGTTTGATGGTAGTACTGAGCTGGAGCCAGTACGTGCGCAATTACTTGTGCAGTTTGATGAGTTGAGTGATGTTTCGGTAAAAATTGACCCATTAGAAGATCAAGATTGGACAGCAACTTGGCGTGAACACTTTGAGCCGATGTTATTTGCTGATCGTTTGTGGGTACATGCTGATTGGCATGAGGTAAACGCTCGTGAGAATCAGGTGAAAATGTTGCTTAACCCTGGTCTTGCCTTTGGTACGGGAACGCATCCGACGACCGCGATGTGTTTAAACTGGCTGGCAGGTCATTTAAACCCGGGTAGTCGGGTGATTGATTTTGGTTGTGGGTCGGGTATTTTGGCCATCGCAGCACTTAAGCTGGGTGCTCATTATGTGCACTGTATTGATATTGATCCGCAAGCGTTAGAGGCGATGCATTACAATGCCAAGCAAAATGAGTTAGACTCGTCTTGTTATCAGGCGGTATTACCTGAGCAGTTTAATGTCAGTGGTATAACGAGTACGGGGGCTGATGTCCTCGTTGCTAATATTTTAGCCAACCCGTTAATTGATTTGGCACCACAATTTGTCAGTTTGGTGAACGTTGGTGGTATGTTGGTGCTTTCTGGTATTTTAGCTGAGCAAGCAGAGCGTGTTCAAGCAGCTTATTTAGATCACTTTGATCTTGTTGAATTACAGCAAGATGGTGAATGGGTGTGTGTCATCGCTCAGCGTAAAGCTCAGTAAGCTAGCTTTTAGCCGTAATTGATTGATCATTGTTTAATCATTGTTTATAAAATAAAAGTTTTTATGAAAATCGGTCCTTATGCTGTTGATAATCGTTTAATTTTAGCACCGATGGCGGGGGTCACTGATCGGCCTTTTCGCATGCTATGTAAACGTTTGGGTGCAGGTTTAGTGGTCTCAGAGATGGTGAGTTCACAGCAGAATTTACGCCAAAGTCGCAAAACCCAGTTGCGCACGGACCATCGCGGTGAAGTTGCACCGATCGTGGTGCAGTTATTGGGCACAGACCCCAAGCAGATGGCAGAGGCTGCACGCTTTAATGTTGCCCATGGCGCACAGGTAATCGATATTAATATGGGTTGTCCAGCGAAGAAAGTGTGTCATGTGGCCGCTGGCTCTGCCTTGATGCAGCATGAAACGTTGGTTGCTGATATTTTAGCTGCGACGGTTGCTGCTGTTGATGTGCCGGTGACCTTAAAGATGCGTACTGGCTGGAGTCGCGAGCATAAAAATGCGGTGAAGATTGCAACGTTAGCTGAACAGGCGGGAATCGCCTCGCTTGCGGTGCATGGACGTACGCGCCAGGATTTATATAAGGGTGAAGCAGAATACGCGACGATTGCCGCAGTCAAGCAGGCTGTCACTATTCCTGTTGTTGCCAATGGTGATATAGACTCTCCTACAAAAGCAAAATATGTTCTGGAAAAAACGGGTGCAGATGCTTTAATGATTGGTCGTGCAGCGCAGGGTAACCCTTGGATATTTCAGCAAATTGAGCATTATCTACAATACGGTACGCACAGTCCGCCGATTCTATTGCAAGAAAAATATGTGGTGATGTGTGAACATCTGGAGAATCTGTACTCATTTTATGGTACATTTATGGGCGTTAGAATTGCACGCAAGCATGTTGGTTGGTATTTGCAATCAAGTTTAACGACAAAGCCCTTTCGTAAACGATTTAATGCGCTGGATGACCATAAAGCCCAGCTGGGTGCGATTCGACACTTTTTTGAGCAGCAAGAGAGTGAGAGTGTGGCCTATGTCTGATGAAACAGAGAAAACATTACGGCATCATGTTGAAGATGCTGTGGCAAAGTTTTTAGCCGATAGCGAAGGTTGTCATCTGACCAATTTATATGAAGTGATTTTAAAGGAAGTTGAAATCCCCCTGATCGAAACAGCTTTAGCGTTTACTGCAGGAAACCAGTCAGAGACGGCCCGAATGCTGGGTATTAATCGCGGCACTTTACGCAAAAAGATTAGGCAGTATTCAATTGAATAATAACAAGTATAAAAAAGGTTAAGTGGCGTCTTAACCTTTTTTGTTTGTATTGACTTAATTGCATTGAATTCTATTAATTTACCACATTAACTATTACTTTAATTTAGGAGTGAGGCAAGCCATGCAAAGCATTCAACGAGCGTTGATTAGTGTGTCTGATAAAACGGGTATTGTTGAGTTTGCGAAAACATTAGCGCAGCATAAGGTTGAGATTTTATCGACAGGAGGGACGGCCAAATTATTAAAAGAGCATGGCCTTGCGGTGATCGATGTCTCTGATTATACCGGCTTTCCTGAGTTGTTTGCAGGGCGCGTGAAAACCCTTCATCCGAAAGTGCATGGCGGTATTCTTGCTCGTCGTGGTATGGATGATAAAGCGATGCAGGCACATCATATTCCAGCGATCGATCTAGTCGTCGTGAATTTATATCCGTTCCAAGATACGATTGCCAAGGATGATTGCACGCTAGCACAGGCCATTGAGAATATAGATATCGGTGGACCAACAATGGTGCGTGCGGCGGCAAAAAATCATCAGTCGGTGTCTATAGTTGTTCATCCTGAAGATTATACGCGAGTAAGTGAGGCGTTAAATAATGAGGTGGGAGTGACTGAGCGCTTACGCTTTGAGCTGGCGGTGAAAGCCTTTGAGCATACGGCTCAATATGACGCGGCAATTTCTCGTTATTTATACAAACAATGTCATGATAGTGATTTCCCTGAAACTTTAACGCTTGCCTTTGAAAAAAGCGGTGAGCTGCGTTATGGCGAGAATCCGCATCAACAGGCAGCGGTTTATAAAGACAGTAACCGCACGGGTATTTCTGTGGTCAATGCCAAATTATTACAAGGTAAAGCGTTGTCTTATAATAATTTAGCCGATGCTGATGCGGCGCTTGCTTGTGTGAAAAGCTTTAACGTATGCAGCTGTGTCATTGTCAAACATGCAAATCCATGTGGTGTTGCGCATGGTAGCACTGTCACGGAGGCCTATCAGCGTGCTTTTGCCTGTGATTCAACATCGGCTTTTGGTGGGATTATTGCCTTTAATCAGTTGTTAACGAAAGAAGCGGCACAAACAATTTTAGCAAATCAATTTGCTGAAGTGATTATTGCACCAAGTGTAGATAAAGACGCCCTGGAGATATTAAGTTCTAAGCCCAATTTACGGGTATTAGCCACTGGTGAGGGTGAGCTACAAATGGGGTTTGATTTAAAGCGTATTGCCGGTGGCCTACTTATTCAAGAGCAAGATCGCTTGTCAAATGAGTTTGCCTATGAGGTCGTTACTGAGCGCCAACCAACTGCAGAGGAACTCGTGAGTTTAAGTTTTTCTTGGCATGTGGTTGCAGCGGTTAAATCAAATGCGATTGTTTATGCTAAAAATAGTCAAAGTATTGGTATTGGCGCAGGGCAGATGAGTCGGATTGATAGTGCCAAGATTGCTGCAATAAAAGCTAAAGAGATGGGTTTTAGTCTTGATAATGCAGTGATGGCATCAG
Organism: Piscirickettsiaceae bacterium NZ-RLO1; assembly: GCA_001644975.1. Taxonomy (GTDB): domain Bacteria; phylum Pseudomonadota; class Gammaproteobacteria; order Piscirickettsiales; family Piscirickettsiaceae; genus Piscirickettsia. The sequence goes on along the minus strand of LVCQ01000012.1, from coordinate 24,215 downwards.
ATGCATTTTTTCCCTTTAGAGATAGCATTGATGCAGCTGCTAAACAGGGCATTACCGCCATTGTTCAACCGGGTGGATCGATTCGTGATGAAGAGGTGGTTGCTGCGTGTAATGAGCATGGTATTGCAATGATCTTTACCGGCAAGCGTCATTTTAAGCATTAAGTTATTTAATTAAATAATGATTAGAATTAGATTAGGAATTACATATCATGAAAGTATTGGTGGTGGGTCAAGGTGGCCGTGAACATGCGATGGCATGGAAAATTGCACAAAGTGATCAGGTGACTGCTGTCTTTGTTGCGCCTGGGAATGCTGGAACACACTTAGAAGAGAAAGTCAGTAATATTGCTATTGATGTATTAGATATTAATGGACTAATTCACTTTGCTAAGAGTAATGCTATTGATTTAACAGTTATTGGTCCTGAAGCCCCACTGGTTGCGGGCATTGTGGATCAGTTTAATGAAGCAGGACTGCGTTGTTTTGGTCCAAGTCAAGCAGCAGCACAGTTAGAAGGATCTAAGGCGTTTAGTAAGGATTTTCTTGCACGTTTTAGTATTCCAACGGCAGAGTATCAAGTGTTTAGTGAAATTGAGCCAGCGAAACAATATATTCAGGCAAAAGGTGCGCCGATTGTCATTAAGGCCGATGGTTTAGCAGCAGGTAAAGGGGTTGTCGTTGCTTGGTCAGTAGCAGAGGCAATCGCTGCAATTGATGATATGCTGGGGGCAAATCGCTTTGGTGATGCTGGGCATCGTATTGTCATCGAGGAATTTTTACAAGGTGAAGAAGCAAGCTTTATGGTGATGTGTGATGGCAAAAGCATCGTGCCATTTGCAACGTCACAAGATCATAAAGCGCGTGATGATGGTGATCAAGGCCCCAATACTGGAGGTATGGGTGCTTATTCACCGGCTCCGGTAATTGATGAAGAAATGCATGAAAAAATTATGCGCACTGTGATAGAACCGACGATTGAAGGGCTCGCACAAGAAGGCATTACCTATACCGGTTTTTTGTATGCTGGAATTATGATCACTGCAACTGGACCTAAAGTATTAGAATTTAACTGTCGTTTGGGCGACCCTGAAACACAGCCGCTATTGTTTCGATTAAAATCAGATTTTGCTAAAGCTTGTCTTGCAGCGACTGAACAAAAATTAACAGAAGATGCACTGGTTTGGGATGAGCGGGTGGCTTTAGGTGTGGTGTTAGCTGCACAAGGCTACCCTGAACAGTATCCAACAGGAGAGGTTGTTAGTGGGCTGGATCATACATTAATTCAGGCAGAGGCAAAGGTCTTTCATGCGGGGACCAGACTAAATACTGAGGGTCAAGTGATAACAGCTGGAGGGCGCGTGCTGTGTGCTACAGCATTAGGTATCAATGTAAAAGAGGCTCAGAAAAAAGCTTATGCTGCCAGTGAAAATGTCACTTGGCCTAATAAATATCAGCGTAGTGATATTGGTTATCGGGCTATTAATCGAGAAAATTAATAATTAGAGCTAAATTAATTTAAAATTTGGGGGAGAAATTACATCATGTTTAGTGCAATGACTTATTGTGATCGTCGCGAGCAATTGCAAGAACAATTACAATCTGGTATCGCTTTATTTTTAGGTAATCCCCCAAGCCCAATGAATTATTTGGATAATACCCTACCATTTCGTCAAGATAGTAGTTTTTTATATTATTTTGGTGTGAATCGCTCGAGTATTGCCGGTTTTATTGACTTTGATAATGGTGCGTCAGTATTAATTGGTGATGACTATACACTCGATGAACAAGTTTGGATTGGTCGTCAGCCGAGTTTGCAATGCTTGGCTGAAATGGCTGGTTGTCAGCGAGTGATCAGTTGGCAAGAATTTGCTGAATTTATGAATAAAGGCCAATTGCAAGGCCGAAAAATACACTATTTAAATCAATATCGTGCTGAAAATATTTTGCTGTTACAAGATTTATTAAAACTTTCTGCAAGAAAAATAAAAGAGAATATTTCTATAGAGCTGACTAAAGCGATTATTCAGCAGCGTTTGTATAAAACGCCCGAAGAAATTGCAGAGGTTAAAAAAGCCTTAGTCATTACCCGTCAAATGCAGTTGACGGCGATGCGTGAAAGTCAAGTTGGGCGTACTGAACAGGAAGTGGTAGCATTGATTCAAGCTGAAGCTGTTGCAGCTGGCATGCAGCTAGCATATCCGATTATTTTTTCTAAGCGCGGTGAAGTGCTTCATAATGAACAATATAGCAATACCTTAAGTGATGGTGATTTAGTTTTGCACGATTCAGGTGCAAGTGCCGTAGGGAGTTTTTATGCTAGTGATATTACCCGGACTTTTCCAGTCAGTGGTAAATTTAGCTCTCAGCAAAAAGAAATCTATGAACTTGTTTTAAAGATGCAAAGTACAGCTTTTGAATTATTAAGGCCTGGAGTGGCTTATAAAGATGTGCATTTAGCGGCCGCGCGTTGTGCAGCTCAAGGTTTAGTTGATCTTGGCTTAATGCGTGGTAATATCGATGAGATTGTTACAAAAGGTGTACATGCCTTATTTTTCCCACATGGCCTTGGGCATAATATTGGCCTGGATGTGCATGACATGGAAAGCTTGGGTGAAAATTTAGTGGGTTATTCTGATGAAGTGAAACGTTCAGAGCAATTTGGCTTGGCGTATTTACGTTTAGGACGGCCGCTTGAGGAAAACATATTAATTACTGTTGAACCTGGGTTGTATTTTATTCCGTTATTAATTAAACAATGGCAGGATGAAAATAAATTTCATGAATATATTAATTATAATGCGTTAGAAAACTATATGGATTTTGGTGGTGTGCGTATTGAAGATAATATTTTAATTAATAAAAAAAGCTATGACAATTTAAGTGAAAACATCCCTAAAGAAATTGCTGATATAGAGGAAATTTGTAAGCGGTAGTTTTTTTATATTCTAAACTTAAGCTACGAGATGATATGCAGAGGGCTGTTAGCCATACTGGCAGCAGCCATAATTCGTTTATCGGTTGTTGCAACTTGTTCCATAATGAGGCTGAGGTATCCCCTTTGTTCTGCTTGGCTTTGTTGGCTGATAGCTGTGAATGTTGAGGTTGGGATGAGTTCTTTTTTAGATAAAATAATATCATCTTTGCAGGCGACGACATCGGAGCTGTAATTTCTAGTTGTTTGATACGTCATTGTGTACACTCTTTCATAAGCGCCGCTATAAAAGGCTGAATCTAGGCCGGTATGAGTCGAGCTTTTTATTCCTGTAGAGACTTTTGCATGAGCTCCGATTAAGTCCAAATCGTTTTTTAATGGGGTCATGAGTGCTTTGATTTGGCTGAGTGAGGTATGGTGCTCAGCATGAGAGAGGTCATTTTTTGTTGCAACATGGGCTCCAGTTGCGCCAGCATGGGCAACTAGAGCGCAGAGTTCTGTTTTGGTATCAGCATTAATATGATGGCTGCCAGATTTATTGCCAGTGTGTGAGCTATGACTATCACCGTGATGGCTATGGTGTGAGCTACCTGTGTGGGTATGGGATGAGTTGCCTTGTGATTTATGTGTACTATTGCCCTTATGAATGCTGGTACTGTTACCTGACATAAGTTCGTATTTATTGCCAAAAATTTCTTCAGCTTTGACTTGATCTTTGTATAAATCAGCATAGTTGGCGACAATGTCTTGTACTGCTAAAAATTCGCTATTGTATTGATTGGGGTCAATGGAGGTAAATAAGACAGATGGATTTTGGGCATCAGGAGCTGAGGTGGGTTCAGTGATTAATGTGTTGTTACGCTGATAAAGGTTATTTGGTCCAGGCCCCATTTGCTGATTAGCATTAATTTTAGAATTAGGGCCACCAAAAATATGTAATTTTAACGGGGTCTCTTCAAGGTAAGTTGCATAATCATTTTTAGTTTGATTGCTTGAACTATTATTAAAATTGCCATGAATTAGCTCATATTTCCAATTGCCAAAACCTTCACCAACTTGTGCTTCATCTTTAGTGATCTGCGTATCTGTGATGGCCGTGTTTGTTTTTTGAGTTTGATTGTTTATAGTTATTGACTGCTGTTTAATATATTGTTTATAGCCAGGTTGCTTTAAGCGGATATGAGCATGATTTGGGTGATCTGATAAGGTAAATTCGGTATTTTTAGCCGTTTTAATACTATGGTCGTGTGGGTTAGTTTCTGTGACTGGGTTAACTGCTTGTGAGTTAAAAGCACTGCCGGTGATGATGGGACTTTCTGGATGGCCCTGGATAAAACTTAGCAATACTTCAGTGCCGGATTGTAAGGGAAAATGCATGCCATAATTCTTTCCTGAATAGGGCTCTGATTTTCTTACTGACCAGCTTTGTCCTTGATGGTTAAAGCCAAGTTTGATTTGATACCAACCTTGTTCATCTAGCGGATTAATATTGGCATCATGACTAATGTAGGCATGAATAATACCTTGAATGCGCGGGATTGCTGTAATTAGAGGTGGGCGATATTGCTGGGTGTTTTTCCTGAAAATTAATTGATTGTGGTATTGGCTTGTTGAAGATGTTGAGTTTAAAATCGGATTATTTTTTGGCGCTTGTTCGATAAAGTGATGGACTTCACAGAGTAAGTAATCTTGATTATAGTGCTGTTGTGGATGATTTTCTAAACTGTAGAGTAGGCCAGGATTTAAGTCTATTATTGTTGATCGTGCGCTAACATAGTGGTGTTTACTATAAATTTCTTCAGCTCTTAGTTTGGCTAAATGATTTAAATCACTTTGAGATTGAACTGCTTCACAATATTCAGAGTGTTCACCAATGCCGGTACTATCAATGTGATGGTGTGCTGTTGCGAAACATTCCGCTTGCTTAGGTTGATAAGAATGTAATTTTATTTGTTGTGGGCACAGTGTGCTGACCGCTGAAAATTCAGTGATATGTGGAAAAAGTGTCGCTATATTTAAAGTCTGGTTGTTAAAGTAAGGTAAGGTCGTCTTGTTATTATTGGGCCTTTGGTGAGTGCTATAGTGATCGGTAAAAATAAGGGTTTCTTTATTATCTGCTTTGAAATAATAATAAATCCCCGAACGTTCTAGATGCCGGGATAGAAAAGCAAAGTCAGACTCATTGTACTGATGCAAAATCGGATAGACTGCATATGAATTTACTAATTGTAGTTGATATTTAATATCATAAGGGGCGAGCAGTTTTTCAATCAGCTCAATAATTGAAATGTCGGCATAGGCACAATGGTGAGTTTGCAGTTTTAAAAGACTTAATTTAGGTTCAAGTTCGAGTTGGTAGCGTATAGAGTGTTCTGTTGTTTGTAGTGTTTTCGTATTAAAAATATAGCCTGAAAATTGATTAACTGTTTCTGTAGTTTTTAGCGATAAAGTTGCTGGTTGGCCTTGCAATTGCTCAGGAGTGATGGCAAGATCTGTGCAATACACTTCAATAATGCAATGGTGAGATTGACTTAAAGATTCCTTGCAGGTGGCCTTGATTGCCTGTAATTTTGGCAGATTATCTAGGGTTATTTCCAGGGTTGGTGCAAATTGTTGACAGGGTATCGAGTCCATAATTGATTTGTTTTTTATATAAAGTGATTTATTTGCCTGTATTATAGCGTTTTAATATGAAACTTTAGTGACAGCTTTATTACAGCGGCATCATATTGCTATTTTCATAAAGAAAATTGAGTGTATTTCTAAGGTGTATGCGCAAGTGTAATTTTATTTTTTATCCAGGCTGCTAGTTATTTTAAGCAAAGTACATAGTATATAGCATTTATGATTATTTATTACTACTGGGTTTTATCGTATTTAGTATTTTTTCAATGTCGATAAGTTGGACTAATTTACCCTCGATTTGGGCTGTTGCCGTGATATAGTGTTCCCTGCCTAGGGACTTTTCTGCAGGGTGAATTGCATCACGAGAAATGCAAGTAATATGTTTGACCTGGTGAACCAGCAAGGCTTGTTGGTGGTTATTAGATGTTGTAATAATTAATGTTGCAGCTGTTGTGTCTTCGGTTGCTTGGCCAGACAGCACATATCCTAAATCAATGATGGGAAGGGTATGGTTACGAATCGTTGTGACCCCAATGATAGACTCATGCATGCCAGGAAAACAGTTTAATTTTTGTAGCGTAATGATTTCTCGGGTTTTAAAAATATCAATAGCATAGTCTTGTTGATTTTTAAGCGTAAAAATCAGAAGTTCAACATGCTCGTCAGAAGTTGTTGAATAGTGGGTTGTTGTTTGTGTTAACGTGGTCTCGGTCATGATTATCACCTGGTTATCATCATTAACAGTTAGAGAGTAAGAAATAGATTTGGTTTATTAAAAATGTGGGAAAGTAGCTAAAAATACGGTGGCCAGTAGGGGGCGTATCAACGCGTTACTAGATAACTATTTGAATTAAATTAAATTAAATTTATTTAAAGTTGCTTTGATGCGTTATTATTATGCCTGGGGCGGTTCTAAACGGTAGCCTACGCCTGAAATAGTATGAATGAGGTGAGGTGAGTTTTTTCGTGACTTTAACTTTTTACGTAATTGCCCAATATACACACGTAAATACTGCAATTTGCTTTGATACTCTTTACCCCAGACCTCTTTAAGTAGTTGGTTTTGTGTGACGACTTTGCCGTGGTGAATCGATAGCACTTTAAGCAAGTTATATTCTTTTTGTGATAAGGACAGTGGAGTGCCTTTAAGAGCGACTTTACGCTGTAATAAATCCACTTCAAGGTGGCCAATTTTAAGTGTGGATGTAGATATTGATTTTTGTAATTTTTTACTGATACGAAAAGCAGCATGTAAGCGGGCTAGAAGCTCTTGAGGGTGGCAGGATTTAAGAATGTAATCATTGGCACCAAGAGAAAAAGCGTTAAGTTTGTCATTAATATTATCATTGTCTGAATAGACTAAGATGGGAGTTTGGGTCCATTCACGAAACGATGGAATAATATTAATGGTGCTATCTTCAGCAAGGTTAATTTCAATTAAGACTAAATCAGGCGGTGTTTTAGCTGCTAAATATAAGGCATGTTGACAGTCATCAGCATGGGTGATTTTAAAGTGTTGTTGTAGATGCGTGATGGTGTTGGAATGTAAGGCAGTGGCTTGATTAATGTATAAAAGAGTGGGCTCGGCCATTAATTTCTCCTTTGGGGTGATTGATATGGTTATCGTTATAGATAAATGAATAACAAAGGTTTCTTCGGCTTGCTTTAACTATGAAGCTGGGAAAAATGTAGTTATCCAGTGGCTTCTGTCAGTGTTGTAACATAATGCTGTGTGCTGGCGTTAGGGAGTCGAAAGCGTAAGGCGAGCATCATGATAAGTGCACAGAAAATGCCAATGATAATAAAATCTACACCGAAGGGTAAAATATGTTTGCTGTGTCCAAAATTACCGAGATACGAAATAAGTGTTAAGCCAAGGAGGTAAGGCCATAGCCAGGTTGACTCTTTCCAGTCGATTTTACAGGAGCGTCCTCTCGGGCTCAATAGCCGATAACCAAAAAACAAGAGTAGGCCGACTATGAGAGCGATACTGATTTTCGAAATGGTTTCCCAGCCACTCCAGTATGACATTAATGTGGCAATATAAAAGGCTAACCAGGCCCATACTGGCGTGAAAGGTAGTTTAAAGGGGCGTTTAAGATCTGGCATTTGGCGGCGTAGTGCCAATAAAGCAATAGGGGCAATGGCATAGGTTAATGACATTAAGGATGATAAAAAGCCAACCATTTTTTCCCAGCCGGGTAGGGGTGCGAACATGAGCATGCCGACAGCAAAGTTGACCATAATTGCAGTAATGGGGTTGCCTTGAGCGGTGATGCGTTGTAAAGAAATCGGTAAATAACCATTTTTACTCATGCCAAATAATGAGCGGCTGGAACTGCTGCAATACATGAGGCCTGAAGCAAGCGGGCCGGCTAAAGCGCCAATATATAGTAAGGGCAATAATGTAGTTAAGTGATCTTGTTGTAACGTGGCGGCCAAGGGGCTTGTGGCACCATTTAAATCAAGGTGATGCCAGCCGTGGGTGAGGTTATTTGCATTCATTGAGGTTAAAAAGGCGGTTTGCAACAGCAAAAAGATAATAAGGCAGATAACAATGGAACCAATAATGGCAATAGGTAATGCTCTTGCTGGATTTTTAGCTTCGCCTGCCAGCTCAGCTGCTTGTTTAAAGCCTGTGAAAGCAAAGACAATGCCGCCGGAAGTGATTGCGGCAAAGATACCGTGCATGCCAAATGGAGAAAAACCGCCTGCTTCTTGATGGACCAAATGAGCAGGTTGGTGAAAGTGGATGAGTATAGTGATGGCGATAATAATGGGAATAATGAGCTTTAAGTAAGTTAAGGCGTTATTAGCACGAATTAACCAATACAATGAATAAGTGTTAATTGCACTAATGACAAGCATGAGTAAGGTCGCGCTGATATAACCTGTCGTTGTTAATGCGCCTTGGCTCTGTGTGAGCGATGGAAAATAAAAGGCGAGATATTGGACGACAGCTTGGACTTCTGTGGGAGCTAAGGCCATGTATGAAAGCCAAATGATCCAGGAAAAGACGAAACTGACCAAGGTCCCGTGGCTAAGTAAGGGAATACGGGTGCTTGAACCGGTGACAGGAAATGCCGTGCATAGTTCGGCAAAGACAAAGGCGATGATGATGGAGGTGGCTCCACCAATTAACCATGCAATTAAAGCGGCTGGACCTGCAAGTTGCGAGGTAAAGTAAGCGCTAAACAGCCACCCTGAGCCTAAGATGGCGCTGACTGATGAAAACAATAAAGCGACGGGAGATATACTGCGTTTGATTCTCAACTCTAAAACCTACTGACGTTATCAAATGATACTAAAATCTATTGAATATAAAGCGAATTTTAATTCTTAACTAGCCTATAACAATAAAAAGCCGTTTATTCTTATACCATCTTTGGGGCAAGAAATCACCCGGCGGCGCAATAAAGCAAGGATGATTAAGTAAACTAAGAAATAAACTCGGGAATAATATAGAGTATGAATAAGATTATTTGCATGCACGCTATATGCTATGATGGGTCGGGTCGAGATTTTTATTATTGTTATGGCCTAATTGAGAATTGAGAGAGGGCGGTTTATGTACGTGGTAGAGAAATTACAACAATTGCGTCAGTTGATGAAGCGAGATGGCGTGGATGCGTATTATATTCCCATGCAAGATCCTCATAATAGTGAATATTTACCACTGCATTGGCAGCGCTTAGCCTGGTTGTCTGACTTTACTGGTTCTGCAGCGACGGTGATAGTCACACAAAAAACAGCCATTTTATGGACGGATTGCCGTTATTTTTTACAGGCTGAAAATGAGCTTGATTTAAATTGTTTTGAGCTATTTCGTCAAGGTCAGCCGCAGGTGCCGACTATTGCTGATTGGTTGGCAGAGCAAGCGCCAGGTTTTTGTTTAGGTGCTGATCCGCAAACAGTGACTATTAAGCAAACGCGTCATTTTGAACATGTTTTAAATAAAAACCGCGGCACGTTGAAGTTTACTGTTGAGAATTACATTGATCAAATTTGGTTAGAGCGCCCGGCATTGCTTAAAAGTCCAGTTTCATTGTGGTCTGTAGAGTATGCTGGCAAAACTGTAGCAGAAAAGTTAGTGCAAGTGCGCGAGCAGATGATAAAAAATAAGGTAGAAAGTCATGTATTGACGACGCTAGATGCAGTGGCCTGGTTGTTTAATATTCGTGGTGCGGACATGAATTTTAACCCGGTTGTTGTTAGCTATGCACTGATTGAGCAAGAAAAAGCCTGCCTTTATATTGATCAAAGTAAGTTGACTGAAGAGCAAGCTGGCCATTTAGCTGCCGCAGGTGTGAGTACAGCTGATTATGATGATTTTGCTAATGGTTTACAGCAATTAACGGGGACTGTCTGGTTAGATGCGGATGTTGGTAGTTATTGGGTACTTTCGCAACTGAATACAGCTAAAGCCCAGGTGTTTGAGCAGTCATCACCTATACACTTATTAAAAGCCTGTAAAAATAGTGCTGAAGTGAAAGGCATGCATCAAGCACATCACTATGATGGTTTGGCGTTGGTGAGATTTTTTCATTGGCTAGAGTGCCACTGGCAACAAGGAGTGAGCGAGCTTGCTGTTGTGGATAAGCTTTTAACGTTTCGCAAGCAAGCCGCGAGCTTTCAAGGCAGTAGTTTTGCGACGATCAGTGGTTTTGCTGAGCATGGCGCGATTATGCATTATCGAGTGAGCAAGGCGTCGGATAAGAGTATTGATGATAGCAATTTATTTTTGCTAGATTCTGGTGGTCAATACCTGGAAGGAACAACAGATGTGACACGGACGATTCATTTAGGTCAGCCAACGGCGATACAGAAAAAGCATTATACTCTGGTATTAAAGGGCCATTTACAATTAGAATATGCCCTCTTTCCACAGGGAACAACCGGAACTCAGCTAGATACTTTAGCACGTTACCCATTATGGCAAGAAAAGCTGAATTTTGGCCATGGTACCGGTCATGGTGTGGGTTGCTATTTAAATGTGCATGAAGGACCTCAGCGTATCTCACCTAAAGCGTCGGATATTGCTTTAGAGTTGGGTATGGTGGTGAGTAATGAGCCGGGGCTTTACCTTGATTATCAATATGGCATTCGGATTGAGAACTTGTGCGTGGTTACTGAAAAAGCACAAGCGGCTGAGAGCTTAACAGAAAATATACCGTTTTATGGGTTTGATAGCTTAACTTTAGTGCCTTATGCACGTAACTTAATCGATGTGAGCCTGTTGTCTGATAATGAATTAAACTGGCTAAATAATTATCATCGTAAAGTTTATACGTGTTTATCGCCAGAGTTAACAACAGAATTACAAGCATGGCTGGCAGAAAAAACAGCTCAAATAACAAGGTGAACTTAAATTAATAGAAAGTAGTAAAAATGCTAATAAAAATAGAGCAATCGCTAGAAAATAATTGTATTTAGGGTGAGTGTAAATAGATGCAAGAAGACAATGAATTTGATTACAAAAGTAAATCACAAGTGAAGCGTGAATTACTTGAAATTACGGTAATTGCTGAGCAGTTAATTTTATTGACAGAAATACAAATAAAGAAAATTCCTTTAGCCGATCATATTTTGGCTCAAGTTGCAAAGGGTCGTAAATTGAGTAAAATTGCTCGAAAGCGCCATATTCAATATGTAAGTAAATTATTACGTAATGAAGATAACCTTGGTGAGATAATAGGTGCATTCGAAAAAATACGGAAATAATATTTATGGAAAAGCCTTGCTCAGCTGCAGCTGAGCGTAATAAAGCTGCGATTTTACCGGTTCTTAAAGACGTTTTGGCAGATTGCAAACGCGTTCTAGAATTTGGTAGTGGCACAGGCCAGCATGCGGTGTATTTTGCTCGAGAAATGCCATGGTTACAGTGGCAGACCGGTGATAGAAAGCAGCAGCATCGGGCGATTTTGGCCTGGTTAGCCGATGCAAAATTATTAAACTGTGCTAAGCCATTAAATCTAGAAGTGGATGCGAAGCAGTGGGATTGCAATGAGTATGATGTGATTTTTACTGCGAATACCCTACATATTTTATCTTGGTCTCAGGTGAAGCGCTTATTTGAAAAAGTTGATCAGCATTTAGAAAAACAAGGGAAGTTTGTTATTTATGGACCTTTTAATTATCAAGGGAAATTTACCAGTATTAGTAATGCTGAATTTGATGCTGTGCTTAAAGAAAATAATTTATTAAGTGGCATTCGCGATTTTGAAAAAGTTATCGATCTTGCAAAATCATATGGCTTAGATCTTGAAGAAGATGTAAAAATGCCTGCAAATAATCGGTTGTTAATTTTAGAGAGAAAAATTAAATATTTTAAGGTTGATTGTGACTGTGAGTAGTTATTTATTTTATGATATTGAGACGACTGGAATTAATAAATGCTTTGATCAAGTCGTTCAGTTTGCTGCAATTCGTACCGATTTAAATTTAAATGAGATTTCTCGCTATGAATATGTAGTTAAGTTACGTCCAGATGTGATCCCAGCACCTAAAGCTGCAATTACCCATCTCATTTCACTAGATCGTCTGGTGCAAGCAGAATCTGAATATACGGTTATTAAGAAAATTCATGAATTACTTAATGAGCCAGGTACGATTAGTTTAGGCTATAATACATTGGGCTTTGATGATGAATTTTTACGTTTTTCTTTTTATCGTAATTTATTAGATCCATACAGTCACCAATATGCCAATGGCTGTAGCCGTATGGATTTATATCCGATGGTCGCTGTATATTATTTATATTGCCCAACTGTTTTACAGTGGCCACAAGTTAATGGCCAGCCATCATTGCGTTTAGAAAATTTAAGTGCGTTAAATCAATTGGCTGAAGGTCAGGCACATGATGCAATGGTTGATGTGGAAGCAACGGTGGCATTGGCAAAGTGCTTAATGCATGAAAAGGCCACTTGGGATTATTTGTGTAATTATTTTATTAAACGAGAAGATCAAAATCGTCTGCTAAAATTACCTCGTTTATTTGATGATGGTTCGCAAAGTTTTTTGACCATGATGATTGCCGGTGAGATGGGCACAAAAGTTAATTATCAAGCACCCGCATTATTATTAGGTGAACATTATCACTATAAAAACCAAACAGTTTGGTTACGCTTAGATCAGGAATATTTAAAGCAAATAACCATAAGTGATTTTTCTGAGAAAATCTGGGTTAAAAATAAAAAGTATGGTGAGCCGCCATTTGTTTTGCCTCTGACTGAAAAACGCTTGGCTAAAATGCCTAAAGAACAGTTAGAGCTATATCAAGAAAATAAAAACTGGCTTTTAAATAATAAAGCGTTATTGCAAGAAATCCGTGAATATTATTTAGATTATAAATACCCTGAGCATGAAAATGTTGATGCGATGGCTCTGTTATATCAATCTGGCTTTTATAATTATCGTGAGAAAAATTGGATTGAATGCTTTCATGATTATTTACTGGGGCAGCAACTTTATGATCATGCGGTACCGAGCGAGCGTTTGGGTGTGTTGTCAGATCGTTTAGCCGGTTATGAGAATAAAATCCTAGCAAATGATCCGCGACAGCAGCTATTTGATAGTTATGTCGATGAATGTTGGCAGGTTGCAGAGCAAAATGCTAGGCGCGATTACAAGGGTGAATGTGCCTTAACTGTTGGGACTGCCCTAGCAGAGATCGCTCAGCTTGAGGCAGATAATGGACTGTCGAGCATTCAGCAGACACGTCTTGCTGAATTGAAGGCTTATATTCTTGGAAAAATCGAAGCAAGGCCATAATTAAGGTTAAAAGGCGAGGTTTATGCGGTGATGATATAAATAGTCAGTTATATTTAGGGTTAAAGAGTAGATAAAGAGGGATGAAATGCTTGCTTTTAGCGCTATAATATGGTCTATTAGCGAGAGATAAAGACGCGCCGATTTGAGTTTCAGCTTGCGGGCGCTGTTTTCTAAAGGCTTTGGCTGATAGAAGACTGTAAATACGGCTAAAGCGATGAAGGTCAAAATGTCTTCCGATTGCATCCCTTCTTATCTAGTTAGCTCATTGCCGCAAGTTGCTATTAATAGAAGTAAGCGCTGTAATTGCACTTGAGGTGTTTTATGATTCGGTTAAACTCTGTGAGTAAATATTACTCGCTTGCAGGTGGGCAGGTTACCGCTTTGAATGATATTTCTTTGCATATAGAGCAAGGTAGTATCGTTGGAATTGTTGGGCGCAGTGGTGCGGGGAAAAGTACCTTGATTCGTATGCTCAATATTCTAGAAGCGCCTAGTCAGGGTGAAGTGATTATCGATGGCGTGTGTTTAAATACGCTCAATCGTAAAGAGTTGCGTGCGCAGCGACGGCAAATTGGCATGGTGTTTCAACACTTTAACCTACTGGCTTCGCGTACAGTATTTGGTAATATCGCCTTTCCCTTAGAAATTAGTCATATTAGTCATGAACAGATTAATAAAAAAGTCAATGAGTTACTAAAGTTAGTGGGTTTGACTGACAAGGCAGCACAATGGCCGAGTCAATTAAGTGGAGGGCAAAAGCAGCGTGTTGCTATCGCGCGTGCATTGGCTGCAGAACCTAAAGTCTTGTTATGTGATGAAGCAACGTCTGCCTTAGACCCTGAAAGTACTCGCTCTATTTTGAAATTATTAGAAAAGATTAATGATAAATTGGCTGTGACGATTGTATTAATTACTCATGAGATGGATGTAGTCAAGTCGATTTGCCAGCGTGTTGCTGTTCTTGATCATGGTTGTTTGGTTGAAGAAAACAGCGTCCATGGCCTGTTCTCTGAGCCGAAAAGTATAGCGGGACAAGAGTTAGTTAATCATAGCTTAAATTTAGATTTGCCACGTGAGATTAAGGCAATTATTTGTAATGATAATCGCGCGAATTATTCGCCTGTGGTGCGTTTGGCTTTTGTTGGCCAGCAAGCGACCTATCCGGTTATTTCTGTATTAGCTGAAAAATTCGCTTTAAAAGTAAATATCCTTGAAGCACATTTGGATATGTTAGCTGGGTCTCAAGTCGGCATTATGCTCTGCCAGCTTGATGGTGATGATGCAGCAGTCTCTGCATCTATTGATTATTTGCGTACTCATCAGATTACAGTAGAGGTACTAGGTTATGTCCCAAGCCACACTACAGCTATTGTTTAGCTCAACACTTGATACGGTTTACATGGTTTTTGTTGCTGGAATTATTGCGATTGCATTAGGGTTACCGATTGCTATTGCGTTAACTTTAGCGCGTCCTGGCTCTCTTTACGAAAACAAACCGTTATATCGGCTATTGAGCTTGATTGTGAATATCGGTCGCTCCGTGCCTTTTATTATTTTAATGGTGGCTATTATTCCACTAACGCGCTTTATTGTGGGTACCTCGATAGGCACAGAGGCGGCAATGGTGCCTTTATCGATTGCAGCGATTCCTTATTTTGCTCGTATTGCAGAAGGTAAATTGCATGAGCTAGACCATAGTTTGATTGAGCTCTCAGAGGTTGTTGGTGCTAATGTTTGGCAGATAATTACAAAAGTGATGTTGCCTGAAGCATGGCCGGCACTTGTTAACGGCATGACGATTTTATTTGTCTCATTGATTGAGTATTCAGCGATGGCAGGGACGATTGGTGGTAGTGGTCTTGGTAATATGGCAATTCAGTATGGTTATTATCGCTTTGATTTAAAAGTGATGTTTCTGGCAGTTGCCGGCCTTGTGATTTTAGTGTTATTAGTGCAGTGGTTTGGGGATTTTGTTGTAGCGTCCAGTATGAAACATCGCCAGAGGAGAAATCATGGAAATTAATTCTAATCCTAACTCTAATTCTAATTTTCTTGCTAAGCATAGAGTTAAAATTATTACTATTGTGATTGTATTGGTAATTTTAGCTTTGATTTTTCATCACAAGAAAACACCGGAAAATTTAATTAAAGTAGGTATTACTGCCGGGCCTATGCAGCAGGTGATGGCAGTAGCAAAAAAAGAGGCAATAAAACGTTATGGTTTGGACATTGAACCTGTGGTTTTTAATGATTATCAAACACCTAATGAAGCCTTAGCATCTGGTGATATCAGTGCGAATATTTTTCAGACGATTGCTTTTTTAAAGGATGCAATGAAACAGCAAAACTATAAGTTTAAAACTATTGCTAGGACATTTATTTATCCGATGGGAATTTTCTCAAAAAAAATAGATAATTTAACCATGCTAAAAAAAGGTGCGATAGTTGCTATTCCAAATGATCCAAGTAATGAAGATCGGGCGCTGCGTTTGCTAGATCGTGTGGGTTTCATTAAGCTAAAAACTGACTTTAATGGTTTAGCATCTTTGCAAGAGATTACTGCTAATCCTAAAGAGTTACAAATTAAAACATTAAGTGCAGCACAATTGCCGCGTGTTGTTCCAGATGTGGATATTATTGTGTTAAATAATGATTTTGTTAAAGATGCTGGCTTTAAATTTAATGAGGCTTTAGCTCATGAAGATCCAGACCATGCAGAACCTTACATTAATGTTATTGTCGCACGAGCTGATCAGGCAGAAAATAAAAAATTACAAGAACTAGTTCAAGTTATGCGTAGTCAGGTTGTTGTACAAGTAAATAATAAATATTTTCCTGGTGCAATTAAGGCTTGGAAAATAGATTAGTTTTATTTGAATGTAATAAACAATGCTACGGTTATAAATTATTTTGTCATTTATAATATAGCTATATAGTATAGTCGTGGCATTGTTTACAGGTTTTATAAGAGTGGCAAGGTCACATTATATAAAATATAAAACAGTAAGAATATAAGATAAGTAAAAGGATTAAAAGTTTTTAAGGGATGCAAGGTCCCCAGAGCTCTTGATAAAAGTGTGAGTCGCCGCCACGGTTGATGCACAGGTGTTCAATAATAAGCAATGTGATTTTGCTAAAATCTTCTTGGTCTAATTCTAATACCTGGGGTGTGGGTAAACTGCATAACTTAGAGACCAATTGAATAATATTATCAAGTTTATTCTCAGAGTAACGTGCTTCTTGAAGGTCTGCGACTTTAGCACGGCGGATATTTACACAGGTGATTTTTTTGCCACGAGAGTGTAATGGATGCTTGAGTAAGTATTTTTGCATGGTTCCCTACAATACAATTAAAAAGACTGAAATAAAAAGTAAGCACTTTTATTTTTCCTAAACGAAAGTGCTTACTTACTGAGTGAGAGTAAGTTATTTTTAAAACTTAGGCAATAACCTCTTCTTCTGTTTTTGGTGTAGGTATTGTGCTTGGCGTGATTAGTGTTTTGCTTGCAAAAATAAAACCAGGCTTAGAGATGTTCCAATTAGGCTGAATAAAACCAATGTTTTCAAGTGTGCTAAGTGCCATGGTTAAAGAGCGTTTAAATGTGCTCATATTGCTACTGGCAGAGCCACATAATTTATAAAGCTCATCAATTTGTAGTGGTGGGAGTTGACTGAAGGTTGACCAATAGCCATAGAGCCAACTTGTCAAACCTTGTGGTAGGCTATTACGCTCTTTAATATTGAGTGTTGTTAACGCATCGGCGGCACAGAGGTTTGCATATTCATCGCTAAAAACTAAGGTAAATGCCTTGGTTTTTGCACTATAGTCAAACAAGTTAAGCTGTGTTGTGGTAAATTTTTCATGGCCGAAGACAATATCAAAAGTGACCTCAGTAAAGCGTTGAAAGCTATTATTAATTGCGCGGCGTTGTGAAGAGCCATCGGTGGTATTAAGGCCGCGAAGAATTTGTTGTAGGCTCACAACGAGTTCTTGGTTATGACCTTGGGTATTATCTTTTGTTAAAAGTGCACTAAATAAAACAGCCATGTCGTGTTGGTCAAGCTGCTCACCCGTGATTTTCATAGTGTAGTGATCTGTCGAAATAAGGTTTTCGCTGGTGTATTGCTTACGTTTTTGTGAGCGGTTACGTACACTAAATAAAGAAGAACGCAAATAAAATTCAGGGGTTTGAATTATTGCTTTAAGGTTTGGGGTGTTGGTGTATTTTTTTTCTGCTGCTTCCATATCCATAATCCTATTTTATTGTTATGAAGCCATCGCTTCCTGTTGCTTGGGTTTTAATTGTTCAATATCGTACAGCAAAATGACGATTAACAAGTAGCTTAACATATCATGAAAGGCATTATTTTGCACGAAAATATCCACAGATTAATCCCTTTGTTTTTATATATCCCATTGACTTTAAATTAGTTATTTTTTTGGTCTGTCATATTGCAATGTTTTTGGCTTATTTCCCTAGAAGCTTAGCATTAACTTGATTGTTATGCTTTATCTGAATGAAAACAAACCAGAGAATTTTTAGAGTGTTTTAATGTGTATTGATTTTTAAATCATTTGCGCTAAAGCGATATTGTTGATTGCAATAATCACAGGTCATTTCAATATGGCCGTCTTGCTCTAATAAATCATGACATTCTTGAGTAGGTAATGTTTTAATTGCCGCAATAAAATTTGTTTTTGAGCATTGGCATTTAAAACTTACTTTTTGAGCTGGAAATAAGCGGGCTTGCTCTTGGTGGAAGAGGCGGTAAAGTAACGTTTCATTATCCAGTGTTAATAATTCTTTATCGGTAATGGTGTGTGCAAGGGTTGTTAAGTGTTCCCATAAGTGCAGAGATTCTTGGTTATTATCATGTGGGAGTTGTTGCAATAATAAAGCACTAATATGATCAGTGTGACTTGCTAACCAAATACGTGTGGCAAGTTGTTCTGAGCTGGCAAAATAATGCTCGATGCAGGTGCTTAGTGTATCGCCGGTTAAAGTGACAATTCCTTGATGGCGTTGTGTGCTGTTATCAGGCTCCATGGTAATAACGCAGTGGCCTTGTCCGAGTAGCTCAGAAAGTTTTTCTGTATTTATAGTTTGAATAGATTGTTCATCAAAATGAGCAACACCGCGAAATTCAAGTTTATCATTACATTGGGCGACCAGCATTTTTAATGGGCCATTGCCCTGTAGTTGTAAAGTAATTTTCCCAGTAAATTTAACGGTGTTGCGCATTAATACTGTTACTGCTAAGGCTTCACCTAACAAGTTGCGAATAATAGCAGGGTAGCTGTGTTGTTGAACAACATGGCGAAAGCTTTGGTTTAAATGAACGAGTTGACCTCGAACCGGGCAATTATTAAATAAAAAGCGTTGTACCGAATCATACTGGTGCATGAGCGATTCCTACTTGTCCTAAATCGTTAGTATTAATTATGAATAGTTTTTAACTTGTGACTGTCGATTATAACAACGTATAAAAACCCATTTTAGCAAAACACACCTGAAAATGCACATTATTTGGGCATGAGTATTCCTTTTATATAAGCTATGTTGATTGCGTTAATCTGTTGAGCAATGCGCTTACTGAAGTTTTATGACAGTGATGGACTGATTGACCTGCCCAAAGTGATAGATAATCAGTGTTGTTTTGGCTACCTGCTAATTTACGTAATGGTTGGGTTAGTGCATTTTGTATCGGGTAGGGCAGCGGTTGAATATTTTCTAATTCCTCAAGTTGTTTTACTTGTTCGATAAATGAGTTAGAAATTCCTCGTGCGAGTTTGCCTGAAAAAGCACGTGTTAAAACCGTGTCGTCATGTTTAGCTTGGATGAGGGCGTTTTTATAGCAAGGCGCAATACCAGACTCATCACAGCTTAAAAACAGGGTGCCGATTTGTGCGGCGATCGCACCACTGGCTATAACTTGCTGGATATCGCTGTGGTCGGCGATACCGCCTGAGGCAATCAATGGCCGTTTGATTTTTGCGCTGTGTACTTGTTGAACTAGTTTAATTATAGGCGTTAATGCATTTTCTTCAGGGCCAATAAAGGTGCCGCGATGTCCTCCGGCTTCAGAGCCTTGTAAGACGATGGCATCAACACACTCAGCGAGTAATGCCGCTTCCTCAATAGAGGTGGCGGTACCTAAGATAATCGTGCTTTGTTGCCTAAATTCTTTTAAAATTTCACTGTCTGGGATGCCAAAAGTAAAGCTAAATACGGGAACTTTTTCACGCAATAAAGTTTCAACTTGATGATGAAAGTTTTGTGCGAATTGCGCTGGAAGCTCACTGGGTGCTGTGTGGCCAAGTTGCTGATACAAGGGTATTAAGGCATTTTGCATTTTTTTCAGCTGCTGAGGGTTGATAGTAAAGCTATTTGGCACAAATAAATTAATGTTAAATGGGCGCTTGGTCTGTTGCTTGATGAGTTGGATCTGTTCGCCAATTGTTGTGGCTGAGAGATAACCTGCACCCATAGAACCTAAGGCGCCCTGGTTGCAAACGCCACAGATCAGTTCAACAGTTGTCGCCCCTCCTGCCATCGGTGCTTGAATAATTGGGTATTTGAGCTTGAGAATGTCAAGGATATCCATATTGATTAATCCTGATTGTTGTGTTGATTTAGTTTTTGATTGGTTTATTGTGCTTTTTTTTGTTTGTATTGTTTATGTTTGTGTTTTAACCACTCTATCAGCATCGGTGATACCGATAGGATAATGATGGCCAAGATAACGATAGAAAAGTGTTGCTTGACAGCCGGGATATTGCCAAACCAAAAGCCTGCGTAGGTTAGTGAGGTAATCCATAACAGAGCGCCGATAACACTGTAGCTGAGAAAGTAGCGATAACTCATGCTGCCGACACCGGCAGCAAAAGGTGCATAGGTTCTAACGATTGGGATAAAGCGGGCGAGAATAATAGTTTTTCCACCATATTTTTCGTAAAACCCATGGGTTTTATCAAGGTAGGATTTTTTGAAAAAACGGCTATTTTCATATTGAAAGACCTTGGGGCCGATGAGTTGACCGATAAAGTAATTGGTATTGTCCCCTAAAAAAGCCGCCGTGATGAGTAAAGGAACTAACAGGTGAACATTCATACTGCCAAGTGCGGCCACAGAGCCTGCGGCAAATAATAATGAGTCACCGGGCAAAAATGGCGTGACAACCAGGCCGGTTTCACAGTAAATAATCAAGAAAAGGATGGCATAGATCCACAGTCCATACTCAGCCGAAATCTGTGCGAGATGGTCGCTTAGATGGAGTAGAACATTAAGAAGCTGTTGAAAATCCATAATGATTAAACCTAAATATTAATATGCAGAAACGAGTGTTTTCGGTGGTGAGTATACCTTGATACTCTTAATTAGGTTATCTTGAATAGACAGGATTTCAAGGGGGTAGCCTTTAATAGTCACACAGGCCGGTGCGCTTGGAATATCTTCTAAATACTCGACGACGAGGCCGCTTAACGTTCTTGGGCCATCGGTAGGAAGCTCTATATTAAGTAATTTATTCAGCTCACGAATACTCATGCTGCCTTCGACAAGATAGCTATTCGTATTGTCTTTGCTGTGATGGACTTGTTTATGTTTAGCAAGGGCTTCTTTGGAAAAATCGCCGACAATCTCATCAAGAATATGATTGAGCGTAATCAGACCGATAATATCGCCATATTCATCAATGACGAGACCAATATGTTTTTTAGTCTGTTGGAAATTAATGAGCTGACTATATAAAGGTGAACCTTCTGGGATAAAATAAGGAGGTTCGGCAAGCTGCTCGAGGTTGTCTTTAGAAAATTGATCTTGGGCGAGTAAAGACAGTGATTTTCTGACCGGCAGAATGCCGATGATATTGTCTATATCATCACGGTATAAAGGTAAGTAATTGTGTTTGCTTTGTAATAATTCGAGCTTAATGTGTGCCAGTGTGTCTTCTAGATCAATGCCGATAATCTCATTGCGTGGTTCCATCACATCATCGACATCGATTTTTTCAAGATCGAGTACGCTAAGTAGCATATGTTTATGACGTGATGGCATGCGTAGGCTTTCTTCGTTAACGACTGAGCGCAGTTCTTCACGTGATAAGGTATCTTTGAGTGTTTTTTCACGAATACCAAAGGGCAGTAGGACGATACTTGCGGTTGTATTAATCAACCAAACTGCAGGGTAAAATAGCTTTAGCAATAACGTTAATGGGTGAGACACGCTAAAAGAGAACTTTTCTGCTCGCAATGCTGCGAATGTTTTTGGTGTTACTTCAGCAAAAATAAGCACAACTACGGTAAGGAGTACTGTGCCGATGGCAATACCTATATCCCCAAATAAGCGATCTGCGATAACTGTAGCCACGGCGGAGGCAAGAATATTGGCAAAGGTGTTGCCAAGTAGAATAACACCAAGCAAGCGGTCAGGGCGTGAAAGCAGTTTCTGTAAGCGCTTGGCTGCCCCGTGACCTGAGCGCGCTAAGTGGCGCAAACGAAAGCGATTGAGCGACATTGAGGCGGTTTCTGAGCCGGAGAAAAATGCTGAAATTAAAATAAGTACAACCAGCACTAAGGCTAGTATAGAAATTGGTATATCATTCACGGGTTGTTACTATCCTTTTTTAGGATTAATTGAAAATCGATTGTTTTAGCTGTTAATTAAATTGCTTTTAATGAGCATATTCATGAGTTTTCTGCTAGGTTTGTTGTTTCTCTCTCTGTTGGCTTCTCTTGCGCTTAGGTTTTGTTTCTTGTTGATACGGTTTATAATCCACTTTCTTTATACTGTAATTTGCAAAGCGCAGCAAGATCAGGCGCGGCAAGCTTTAAATCGACTGTGTCTTCGATAGGGCACGTAACATTTTGGATTAAATGATGTTTCAAAGTTTAAGTGATCGTTTAGGTGCGACACTAAAAAAAATTCGCGGCCAAGGCCGCTTAACTGAAGATAATGTAAAAGATGCGGTCCGTGATGTGCGCATGGCACTTTTAGAAGCGGATGTTGCGCTGTTAGTAGTGAAGGATTTTGTTAAGCGGGTGCGTGAAAAAGCAGTGGGCCATGAGGTCTTAAAAAGCTTAACACCCGGCCAGGCGTTTGTTGGCATCGTTAAAAATGAGCTTACGCATTTAATGGGCGAGGAGAATGCAGATTTAAATCTGAATGCTCAACCACCTGCGGTGATCTTAATGGCGGGGTTGCAGGGGGCGGGTAAAACCACCACAGTGGCCAAATTGGCGCGCTTTTTAAAAACGGAGAAAAAAAAGTCCGTGTTGGTGGCCAGTGCTGATGTCTATCGACCTGCTGCGATTAAACAGTTGGAGACCTTGGCAGGGCAAGTGGAGGCTGATTTTTTCCCCAGCCATGCTAATGAAGACCCGGTTAGAATTGCTGAAAATGCAATCAGTGAGGCGAAGCGCCAATTTAAAGATGTCGTGATTATTGATACGGCTGGCCGTTTAGCCATTGATGATCAAATGATGGATGAAATTCGTCGTGTTCATGATGCGATTAACCCTATTGAAACTTTATTTGTAGTTGATTGTATGCAGGGCCAGGATGCGGCCAATGTTGCTAAAGCCTTTAATGATGCTTTGCCATTAACGGGCGTGATATTAACTAAAGTTGATGGTGATGCTCGTGGTGGTGCGGCCTTGTCGGTACGTCATATCACTGGCAAACCCATTAAATTCTTAGGGATGGGTGAGAAAACTGAAGCCTTAGACCCTTTTCATCCTGAGCGTATGGCCTCACGGATCTTGGGTATGGGTGATGTTGTCAGTTTGGTGGAGCAGGCTGAAAAAAGTATCGATAAGGCACAAGCGGAAAAGTTAGCAAAAAAAATTCGCACAGGCAAAAAGTTTGATTTAGATGATTTCCGTGATCAGCTTAAGCAAATGGAAAAAATGGGGGGGGTATCAGGCTTAATTGATAAATTGCCAGGCATGGGCAATATGTCTGAGAAAATTAAATCACAAGTCGATGATAATAGCTTTAAGCGCTTGGAGGCGATTATTAACTCGATGACTAAAGGTGAGCGGCAAAAGCCTGAAATTATTAAAGGCTCGCGCAAACGCCGTATTGCTACGGGTTCAGGTACTCAGGTTCAAGAAGTCAATCGCTTGCTTAAGCAGTTTGCGCAGATGCAAAAAATGATGAAAAAAATGTCAGGCAAAGGAGGTATGATGAAAATGATGCGGAGTATGAAAGGTATGATGCCGCCAGGAACAGGTGTATAGATAAATATAAACATTCTCATTCCAAACTTTAAACTCTTAAACTCTAAAATTTAAATTTGCGGGTTTTAACTTTAACTTTAGGTTTGGCGTTATTTATGGGTGTAAGGAGAGTAGGGGTTATGGCAACAGCAGTAAAAGAAAATCAGCCTTCCCCTCGTTTGTTTGAATATGTGTCTAAGTGGCAGATGCTGATTATCTCTGTATTGTTACTGTCCTCTTTTATTGCCCTTGTCTACGGGGTGTTTATGCCCCTGATTTCTGTTGAAAAGTTGTGGCTGTTTGCAAATACGGTTTCATTAATTTCGTCTATAGTAACTTTGTTTAAAAGTGGCAATGTTTTTTTAGGGATAATCATTGCATTGTTTTCACTGATTTTGCCCTTAGCAAAGTTGATCTTGCTGATCTATATTTGGTTTTGGGGCAGTCTGGCAACTAGTCAGCGTTGGTTAAGTTGGTTAAGTCATCTCGGTAAGTGGTCTATGTTGGATGTTTTTATCGTGGCGGTGATGCTGGTGACGGTAAAACTGGGTGCGATGGCCGAAGTCACCCTACATTCTGGTCTGATTGGTTTTGCTCTTTCTGTGCTCATGACTAAAGCCCTTACGGGGTATTTTTTTCGCTTAGAAAGTCAAATTCAGATCATTGA
>LVCQ01000011.1 GCA_001644975.1 Piscirickettsiaceae bacterium NZ-RLO1 | reverse complement strand
GGGCGTAATTTAAATTTTTATTACCTTTAAATTATCTATCTTTAAAAAAATTTAATTTAAAGGTTGGTTTCAGCTTTGATGTTGAGAACTAGGGAATGATAAAAAATGTAAATAGATATAGAACGCTTAGTGATTTCGTATTTTATAGCCTAATTTTGAATGAGCTTGAGTTAAAACTTTTTATTAGTTGAGAAATATTACATAAGTAGAGTGAGAGTCTTGCTATTTAAAGGTGATAGTGTGTAAAAATGAGCGCTTTATAGCTGGCTATATCATTGTTCAAGAAGTGAAAAAGCCTTTTTTTATTTGTATAATGGTCTCTTTTTGTTTAATATCTTTCCAGACTTTTGTCAGTTTAATAAACTTGTTTATACTTATTAACATTGATAACAATTTAAATCGAAAGTATAAGCATGTCCTTTTGGTATTTGGGGTAATACCATGTTAGATAATTATGGTCCGATATTGTTGTTCCTGATTATAGGAGCATTGTTTGGCATGGCGCCGATGATCGCAAGCGCTGTTGCTGGGAAATTTCTTGGTCTAGAACAAAAAAGTAAGGCGAAAGAAGACGCGTTCGAGTGTGGTTTTGCACCGTTCGAAGATGCACGTATGAAGTTCGATGTGCGTTTTTATCTTGTTGCTATACTTTTTATTGTCTTTGATCTTGAGGTGGCGTTCATGCTGCCTTGGGCAGTAGCACTCAATAAAATAGGCTGGTATGGCTTTACAGCAATGTTTGTTTTTCTTGCTTTGCTTGTGGTTGGGTTTATTTATGAGTGGAAGAAAGGGGCGCTTGAATGGGAGTAGCCAATACTATTTTAAAGCGTGATGGCTTTGTTACGACCTCTGCAGACAAGTTAGTGAATTGGGTGCGTACAGGCTCCATGTGGCCGGTGACTTTTGGTTTAGCTTGCTGTGCTGTTGAGATGATGCAAGCGGGTGCGTCGCGCTATGATTTAGACCGCTTTGGCGTGATTTTTCGTCCAAGCCCACGTCAGTCAGATGTGATGATTGTCGCTGGCACCTTGTGCAATAAAATGGCGCCAGCGTTACGACGCGTCTATGATCAAATGGCAGGCCCGAAATGGGTGATTTCTATGGGTTCATGTGCCAATGGTGGTGGCTATTATCATTATTCTTATTCTGTTGTGCGTGGTTGTGATCGTATTGTGCCCGTGGATGTCTATGTGCCAGGTTGCCCGCCGACTGCAGAAGCTTTGTTGTATGGCATTATTCAGTTGCAAAATAAGATTCGTCGTACCAATACCATTGCACGGCAATAAACAAGGTTAATATAGGTATGGAATTACAAGAACTGGTTACGCTCCTTGAGTCGTGTGTTAATGAGTTTAATCTTGGCTCAAAAGTAGAGTTTAATGAATTAACCCTGGAAGTCCCTGCTCAGCATTTATTGAAATTTGCGCAACGATTGCGTGATGATCAGGCATTGTGTTTTGAAATGTTAATCGATGTTTGTGGCATAGATTATTTATATTACGGCAAAGATGAATGGACGACGGACTCTGCGACGGCAACTGGTTTTGAGCGCGGTGTGCGTCAATTAGAAACACCTGAAAAGGGTGATGGCAAACGTTTTGCTGCTGTTTATCATTTAATGTCGATTAAAAATAATATCCGTTTGCGCCTAAAGGTATTTCCTGATCAAGATACGCTAATTTTACCATCGGTGAATGAGATTTGGAGTAGTGCGAATTGGTTTGAACGTGAAGCATTTGATATGTATGGGTTACTGTTTGATGGTCATCCTGATTTACGTCGTATCTTGACGGACTATGGTTTTATTGGTCACCCATTTCGAAAAGACTTTCCATTAAGCGGTTATGTTGAAATGCGGTATGACGCTAAAGATGAACGTGTGGTCTATGAACCTGTTGAAATTGAACCTCGTGTTTTGGTGCCGAAAGTGATTCGCCATGATAATCGCTATGACACACGTTTGACATCAGGAGAAAAGTAACATGTCTGAGTTTCGAAATTATACGATTAACTTTGGGCCTCAGCATCCGGCGGCACATGGTGTCTTACGACTCATTTTAGAGCTTGATGGTGAGACGGTTGTGCGCGCAGACCCTCATATTGGCTTGTTACATCGTGGTACAGAAAAACTTGCAGAGACCAAACCTTATAATCAAAGTATTGGTTATATGGATCGGCTTGATTATGTTTCTATGATGTGTAATGAACACGCCTATGTTATGGCCATTGAAAAATTACTGGGGATAGAAGCGCCAATTCGAGCACAATATATCCGAGTCTTATTCTCAGAAATTACCCGTATTTTAAATCATTTAATGGGCATTGGTTCAACGGCTCTAGACTTAGGGGCGATGACGGTCTTTTTGTATGCGTTTCGTGAGCGTGAAGACCTCATGGATTGCTATGAAGCCGTCTCTGGTGCGCGTATGCATGCGACCTATCTACGCCCAGGCGGCGTTTATCGTGACTTGCCAGAGCGTATGCCTCAGTATGAGGCTTCACGTTGGCGTAATGAGAAAGATGTTGCCAAGTTGAATCAAAATCGCCAAGGCTCTTTACTCGATTTTCTCTGGGATTTTACTGAACGTTTTCCATCTTGTGTTGATGATTATGAAACGTTATTAACAGATAACCGGATTTGGAAACAGCGCACGGTCGGGATTACTGAAGTCTCTGCTGAGCGGGCACTGAACCTTGGTTTTTCAGGTCCGATGTTGCGTGCTTGTGGTGTGGAATGGGATCTGCGCAAAAAGCAACCTTATGAAGTGTATGATCAGTTGGACTTTGATATTCCGGTAGGAAGCAAGGGAGATTGCTATGATCGTTATTTGGTCCGTGTTGAGGAAATGCGTCAGTCTAATCACATTATGCGTCAGTGCATCGAATGGTTACAGAAAAATCCAGGTCCGGTAACGGTTGATGATCATAAAATTACTCCACCAAAGCGTGCTGAGGTGAAAAGTGATATGGAGTCATTGATTCACCATTTTAAATTATTTACTGAAGGCTTTACTTGTCCTGCCGGTGAGGTATACAGCGCAGTTGAGCATCCGAAGGGTGAGTTTGGTATTTATCTTGTTTCTGATGGGTCAAATAAGCCGTATCGTGTCAAAATTCGTAGCAGTGGTTTTGCCCATCTGGCTGCTATGGATGAGTTATTACGTGGTCATATGTTGGCTGATGTGCCTGCGTTAATTGCAACACAAGATTTGGTATTTGGAGAGGTTGACCGCTAATGTCCATAGAAAACGGTTTAAACAGTTTAGACGGTTTAACAATTACGATGCGTGAGCAAATTGATTACTGGCTCGCTAAGTTTCCTCATGATCAAAAGCAGTCAGCATCTTTGGCTGCCTTGATGGTTGTTCAAAAAGAAAACAATGGCTACTTAACCAATGCGTTGATGGATGCGGTGGCTGACTATTTAGATATGCCAGCTATTGCCGTATATGAAGTGGCAACGTTTTATTCGATGTATGAGCATAAGCCGGTAGGGCAGCACAAAATTTGTGTATGTACCAATATTTCATGCATGTTAAATGGCTCTGATAAAATTGTTGAACATTTAGAGCGGCGCTTAGGCGTTAAAATGGGGGGGGATGTTACTCCAGATGGCAAATTTAGTATTAAAGAAGTTGAATGCCTGGGTGCTTGCGTGAATGCGCCGATGTTCCAAATTGGTGATGACTATCATGAAAAGTTAACGCCTGAGCGTGTTGATCAAATTTTGGATAATCTGGAGTAGTCAAGCATGAGTATCAGTATCCAACAAAATTTAGTCTGTTTTCGCTCATTAGGTCTAGATCAGCCGTGGACGTTGGCCAGCTATGAAAGTATCGGTGGTTATTCAGTATGGCGACGTATTTTAAAAGAAAAAACCCCACCTGAGGAAATTATTGAAGAGCTCAAAACATCGGCATTACGTGGACGTGGCGGTGCGGGTTTTCCAACAGGACTTAAATGGAGCTTTATGCCGCGCAATGCGCCGGGGCAAAAATATGTCGTTTGTAATTCTGATGAAGGTGAGCCTGGAACTTGCCATGATCGGGATATTATGCGTTACAACCCTCATCAGCTGATTGAAGGGATGGCGATTGCTGGTTATGTTGTTGGTGCGACAGTGGGCTATAACTATGTACGTGGTGAGTTTATTGAGCCAATTAGACGCTGTGATCTGGCTTTAGAAGAAGCACGTGCTGCGGGTCTATTGGGCAATGATATTTTAGGTTCAGGGGTCGATTTTGATATGTTTACTGCCCATGGGGCAGGGGCGTACATCTGTGGTGAAGAGACGGCACTTTTAAATTCGTTAGAAGGTAAAAAAGGTCAGCCGCGTTTTAAGCCGCCGTTTCCAGCTGGCTATGGCTTATATGGACGACCGACGAACATTAATAATACTGAGACGTATGCTTCTGTGCCGGTGATTTTACAACATGGCGGACAATGGTTTTTAGAATTAGGTAAACCCAATAACGGGGGTTGTAAAATTTTTAGTGTTTCAGGTCATGTCAATAAGCCGGGTAATTATGAAGTTCCCTTAGGGACTTCGTTTAAAGATTTATTGGCGCTGGCCGGTGGTGTACGCAATGGCAATCGTTTAAAAGCGGTGATTCCCGGCGGTAGTTCATCAAAAATTGTTCCTGGGGATATTATGCTAAATGATGTCACTATGGACTATGATTCAATTGGTAAAGCTGGGTCAATGTTAGGTTCTGGAGCAGTTGTTATCATTGATGAGACCCAAGATATGGCGGAGTTGCTTGCACGTATTGCACACTTTTACTATGAAGAGTCATGTGGACAATGCACGCCATGTCGAGAAGGTACTGGTTGGATGTCACGTATTTTAAAGCGAATTGTCTCAGGTCAAGGGCGGCCAGAAGATCTAGAAAAAGTGGTTGCGGTGGCTGGAAAAATTGAAGGCCACACGATTTGTGGCCTGGGTGATGCAGCAGCATGGCCGGTGCAAAGCTATATTCAAAAATTTAGGCATGAATTTGAATATTGGATTGAGCATAAGCGTAGCATGGTTACAGCCTAAACTAAGTTTATTGTATTTAAAATTAATTTGAAATTGGAATGATCAATCAATGTCAACAGTTCAAATTGAAATCGATGGTGAAAAGCTAGAAGTTCAGCAAGGCTCGATGATTATTGAAGCGGCTGACGAAGCTGGCATTCGTATTCCGCGCTTTTGCTACCATAAAAAACTATCGGTGGCTGCAAATTGCAGAATGTGTTTAATCGAAGTTGAAAATGGTCGTAAGCCGATGCCGGCTTGTGCAACCCCAGTCACTGACGGTATGAAAGTTTTTACTAAATCACCGCTAGCGATTGCATCACAAAAATCAGTGATGGAGTTTTTATTAATTAATCACCCATTGGACTGTCCTATTTGTGATCAAGGGGGGCAGTGTGAATTACAAGATCTTGCGATGGGTTATGGTAGTGATAGTTCACGCTATGTTGAAGGCAAGCGCTCTATTAGCGATAAAAATATTGGCCCGTTAATTTCAACAGAGTTAACACGTTGCATTCAATGTACACGTTGCGTGCGTTTTGGCACTGAAATTGCCGGAATTCGCGAGCTGGGTATGACTGGTCGTGGTGAGCACTCTGAAATTGGTACCTTTATTGAACACAGTGTGAACTCTGAAATGTCGGGCAATGTGATTGATGTTTGCCCTGTCGGCGCTTTAACGGCCAAGCCTTCACGGTTTACTGCTCGTGCTTGGGAGGTCAGCGCTTTAGAAAGTATTGCACCGCATGACTGTATCGGCTCGAATATTGCGATTCATACTCGTCGCAGTGATGTCATGAGCGTGGCTCCATGTGAGAATGAAAGCTTAAATGAAGTGTGGATTTCTGATCGTGATCGCTTTTCTTATAAGGGACTGGAGAGTTCTGAGCGTGTTTATAAACCTCAGGTTAAGCGCAATGGAGTGTGGACGGAAGTTGAATGGCAAGATGCATTGAATATCGTCGCTGCACGTATGCATGAAACAGTCAAAGAGTATGGTCCTGAGCAGCTTGGCGCTTTAGCTTCGCCCAGTTGTTCTGTTGAAGAGCTTTATTTACTGCAAAAGCTTATGCGTGGGCTGGGCTCACATAATGTGGATCACCGGTTGCGTGATATTGATTTTTCTGACCAATATGCTGCACCGTTATATCCACGTTTTGATGGCTCAATTGCTGAGCTTGATGATCAAAATGCACTGTTGCTAATTGGTAGCAATATTCATAAAGAAGTGCCGATTGCTGCGCATCGAGTACGTAAAGCCGCGGTACGTGGCGCTGCTGTTTCTGCTTTATCGCCTTTGACTTTTACCTATAGCTTTGATGTAAAGCAGTGGGTTACGCCATTGGCAACGTGGTTAAATGCCTTGGCTTTGACAGTTAAACACGCCGCACAAAAAGCAGCGGTGACAACGGATGCCTCACTGGTTGATATTGTGAATACTGCCACCGGTGATCAGGCGCAAGCAGAACGCATTGCGAGTGAATTACTAGAGGCTGAAAAAGCAACGATTACGTTAGGTTATTATGCACTGACCTCGCCTGAGGCGGCTTTATTTAGAGCGCTGGCTTTTGAATTGGCAAGAATAACTAAGGCTAAAGTATTATTATTAACCGAGGGATCAAATAGTGCAGGAGCTTGGTTAAGCGGTGCTGTACCTCACCGTCTGGTTGCAGGCCATGCGATTGGAGATGCTGTGGGTTACCATACTCAAGAGATGCTTGAGAAAAAATTAAAGCTCTATTTCTTATTGAATACAGAGCCAAGTTTTGCTTGTGCAAATTCACATGCGGCGCTTGATGCAGTGAAAAATGCGGATTTTGTTGTCTCACTCTTGCCATTTAAAAATCACATCATGAATGAATATGTCGATGTTATCTTGCCCATTGCACCTTTTAGTGAAACTTCAGGCACATTCATTAATGCTGCCGGGGATTGGCAAAGCTTTGCGGCAGCAGTAATGCCTAAAGGCGATGTCCGCCCTGCTTGGAAAGTGTTGCGTGTGCTTGGTAATCTTTTACAGATCGACGGTTTTGATCAAGAGTCCAGCACTGATGTTATTGCTGAAGTTAAGCGTGAGTTAATACACGCTCAGGCTGATTTGGGTGCAGCGCCTTGGCAAATGACTGAAAACTTAAAAGCGTTTAATTATGGTAATGATGGTGATCTGACATTTATTCCGCAACTTTCATTGTATTCAGTGGATGCCTTAGTACGTCGTGCGAGTGATTTACAGCAAACTGCTGATGCAGCGAAAAAGCAGGTATATATGTCAGTAGCAACACTAGAACGTAAAGGCTTTACTGTCGGTGATAGTGTGAAAATAAAGCACGGTGGCGTATCTGCTTTGCATACGGTTGCAGTTGATGGTCATGTACCTGATGGCAGTGTGCTGATTCCAGTGGGCACGGCAGCAGCCGTTGATCTGGCCATGCCTTACCGCTCTGTTGAATTAATACGGGACTAATCGAATGGCAGAAACATTTGCAATAAGTGTGTTGTGGACGCTACTTAAAATTATCATTATTGTTGTGCCGCTGATGTTGGTGGTGGCTTACTATACTTATGCTGAGCGTAAAGTTATTGGCTATATGCAAGACCGTTTAGGCCCGAATCGTGTGGGCTTGTGGGGCCTATTGCAACCGATTGCTGATGGAGCAAAGCTGTTTTTAAAAGAGCGTATTCGCCCCAGCCACTCTAACCGTTTTTTGTTTGTTATCGCCCCGGTGTTAACAATTGCCCCAGCACTGGCGGCTTGGGCGGTAGTGCCGTTTGATGCCCACTTAGTATTGGCTAATATTAATGCGGGTGTTTTATATATTTTAGCGATGACTTCATTGGGTGTGTATGGGGTGATTATCGCTGGTTGGGCATCAAATTCTAAATATGCCATGCTCGGTGCACTGCGTTCTGCAGCTCAAATCGTTTCTTATGAATTAGCGATGGGTTTTGCTCTTATCGGCGTGTTAATTGCTGCAGGCAGCTTAAACCTCAATACGATTATTCAAGCGCAAGCGGGTGGTATTTGGCAATGGTATTGGTTGCCATTGTTTCCCTTATTTATTGTCTACTGGATCTCAGGTGTGGCTGAGACTAACCGGGCGCCATTTGATGTGGCCGAAGGGGAGTCGGAAATTGTTGCCGGTTTTCATGTTGAGTACTCAGGGATGACTTTTGCGATCTTTTTCTTGGCAGAATATGCCAATATGATTTTGATTTCATTGTTAACTGCAGTATTTTTTATGGGTGGTTGGCTGTCACCATTTCAGGGAATTCCTGGGCTAGATTATTTATTTGCTTGGGTACCTGGGATTGTCTGGTTATTTTTAAAAACCGCCTTTTTTATGTTTTCATACCTTTGGTTTCGTGCCACTTTCCCACGTTTTCGCTATGACCAAATTATGCGTTTAGGCTGGAAAATATTAATTCCTGTGGCTTTGGTGTGGGTCATAGTGGCTGCATTACTGGTTAAGTTTCATATTGGGCCATGGTTTTAAGGGGTAGCTTTAGGTGAAAATATTAAAACAATGGGCTAAAACATTTTTATTAATCGAGTTACTTAAAGGTTTAAAACTAACTTTAAAGCACTTGTTTACTAAGTCAGTTACAGTTCAATACCCAGAAGAAAAGACGCCGATTTCTCCACGTTTTCGTGGTTTGCATGCACTGCGCCGTTACCCAAATGGTGAAGAGCGTTGCATTGCCTGTAAATTATGTGAGGCGGTGTGTCCGGCGTTGGCCATTACCATTGAATCTGAGCAAAGAGAAGATGGTTCACGGCGGACGACACGTTATGATATTGATTTATTCAAGTGTATTTATTGTGGCTTTTGTGAGGAAGCTTGCCCTGTTGATTCTATCGTTGAGACTAAGGTCTTTGATTATCACTTTGAAGAGCGTGGTGAAAATATTATGACCAAGGCTAAACTCTTAGAAATTGGTGATCAATATGAAGAGCAAATTGCCGCTGCAAAAGCGCAAGATGCGCCGTACCGTTAAGGTTAAGGAATAATAAGCAATGTTGATTGAAATTGTCTTTTATTGTTTTGCAGCGCTTGCTATTTTCGGTGCTTGGATGGTGGTAACTGCACGCAACCCAGTCAAAGCAGTATTGGCACTTGTCTTTACTTTTGTGATGAGCGCTGGGGTGTGGATGACAACACAGGCTGAGTTTTTAGCTCTGTCATTAATTGTTGTTTATGTCGGTGCGGTGATGGTGCTGTTTTTATTTGTTGTGATGATGCTTGATGTTGATGTCGCTGCATTAAAAGCAGGTGCTGCACGCTATTTACCAATTGGTTTATTGGTTGTTTTACCGATTGTCGCGTTAATGATTTGGCAGGTGGGTCCTGAGCATTTTGGCACGGGTTTATTTGGTCATAAGCCAGTGGCCCATGGGGCAGATTATAGTAATACTAAAGCCTTGGGTGAGCTGTTATATACCCGTTATGTCTATGAGTTTATTTTGGCAGCGGCCATTTTATTAGTCGCGATGATGGCGGCGATTTGCTTGGCATTTCGTGGCCCACGCTCAGCACGCACTCAGCACCCGGGCAAGCAAGTGAAAGTACAGCCAAGCGAACGTTTGCGTGTGGTAAAAATGAAAAGTGAAAAGAAAACCACGGGGAAAAGTGATGAATAAAACAGAATCCTGGGGAAGTGCATATGATTAGTCTGTCACAGTATTTAATTTTTGCTGCTATTTTATTTGGTTTGAGTGTCGCAGGGATTTTATTTAATCGCAAAAGTGCAATCACTTTACTGATGAGCATTGAGTTGATGCTGCTGGCTGTTAATACAAACTTTGTCGCATTTTCGCACTATTTAAATGATTTATCTGGCCAGGTGTTTGTATTTTTTATTTTAACTGTAGCGGCAGCTGAAGCGGCAATTGGTCTTGCGATCTTGGCACTGCTTTTCCGTAATCGTCGCACAATCGATATTGAAGACTTAAATTCATTGAAGGGCTAGGTTGTGGAAAATATAAGACTATTACTCATTGTTTTGACCTTAAGTCCTTTGGCCGGAGCGATTATCGCCGGCTTTATCGGTAAGCGGATTGGCCGTACTGCCGTGCATACGTTATGTAGCGCGGCAGTTGCGATTGCTCTCGTTATTTCTATTTATTTATTTATACAGTTGGCCAATGGCAAAATAGCGCCATTTAACCAAAGTATATATACTTGGGCCAACATTGGTGGCTTGAATTTTAGCGTTGGCTTTTTGCTCGATCGCTTATCGGCTTTTATGTTAATCATTGTTAATTTTGTTTCGCTGGCTGTGCATATTTATACCATCGGCTATATGAAAGAAGATGATGGCTATATTCGCTTTTTTAGTTATATTTCAGCGTTTACCTTTGCGATGATCACGCTAGTGCTTGCAAATAACTTTTTCTTGCTTTTCTTTGGCTGGGAAGCTGTTGGCTTAGTTTCGTATTTATTGATTGGCTTTTGGTATAAAAAAGACAGCGCAGTGTATGCCAACTTAAAAGCTTTTTTGATTAATCGCGTTGGTGATTTAGGCTTTTTATTGGGAATTGCAGGTGTACTTTATTTATTTGGTTCGCTAGATTATGCAACGGTCTTTAAAATGACTCCAGCGTTGGCGGCTGAAGCGCCAGTGATTCATATTTGGGGTGATGTTTCAGTCAGCGGCTTTAATTTGATTGGTATTTTGTTATTCGTTGGCGCGATGGGTAAATCTGCGCAAGTACCGTTACACAATTGGTTGCCTGACTCGATGGAAGGCCCAACGCCGATTTCAGCATTAATTCACGCTGCAACCATGGTCACCGCTGGGGTGTATATGGTGGCGCGTTTATCACCGTTATATGAGCATGCGCCGACAGCCTTATCATTAATTATGATTTTAGGTGCGATTACCTGCTTATTTATGGGCCTCTTGGCGATTATTCAAAACGATATTAAACGCATTGTTGCTTATTGTACGTTGTCACAGTTAGGTTACATGGTGGTTGCTTTAGGTGTTTCAGCATATTCATTGGCGATTTTCCACCTCATGAGTCATGCCTTCTTTAAAGCATTGATGTTCTTAGCCGCAGGGTCTGCGATTATCGCCATGCATCATGAACAAGATATTCGTAAAATGGGTGGTTTGCGCAAATATATGCCGATTACCTACTGGACGATGTTAATTTCTTGTGTGTCACTGATTGCTGTACCTGGTTTCTCAGGCTTTTTCTCGAAAGATTTGATTATTGATGCAGTGGGTGAGTCGCATCGTTGGGGGGCGAGCTTTGCCTATGTTGCCGTGCTTGGCACAGCGTTTGTAACTGCGCTATATACTTTTAGAATGTTTTTCTTATGTTTTCATACTAAAGAACGCATGGATGAGCAGACGCGCTCACACTTAAAAGAATCGCCCAACGTTGTCACTTGGCCATTAATCGTCTTAGCTATTCCGGCAACAATTGCAGGTTACTTCTTTGTCCAACCAGCCTTAAATGGCTTCTTTGGTCAGGCAATTTTCACCTTACCACAGCATGATATTGTGCAAAAACTGGCGGAGCACTTCCCAACGCCAATGTCGATGGTGTTGCATGCACCAAGTACACCGGCATTTTGGTTAGCATTATCTGGTGTCGCCGTTGCTTGGTTGTTTTATGTGTGGAGACCCGAGCTTGCTGCTATAGCTAGAAAGCGTTTAGGGTTTATTCACTATATTATGGATCGTAAGTATTTTGTTGATGATATTTATCAAGCCGTGTTTGGTTGGGGTGGCTACTTGATTGGCTATCTATGCTGGCGTGTTGGTGATGTGTTTGTCATTGATGATGGTGTTGTTAATGGCACGGCTGGGCGGATTCGTCGTATTGCTGATGCTATGCGCAAAATACAGTCGAAGTTCTTATTGTACCATTATGCGTTTGCCATGATTGTTGGCTTATTGGTACTGTTATTATGGTTTTTCTTGCCTCATTAAGTGAAGGGTAAATGATGTCACATATGCCACTTTTAAGTATTTTAATCTGGCTACCAATTGTTGGTGGATTGCTTGTTGCGTTTAGCGAGCGTGGCGAGTACTCTCGTGCGGCAAAATGGGTTGCTATTATTATTTCATTAGTTTTGCTCGGCTTTTGTATTCCGCTTTACCAGGGCTTTGATCCGCTGACTTATAAAATGCAGTTTGTGGAAAGTCATAGGTGGTTTGACTTTGCTGGTTTTAAAGTACGTTATGGCTTGGGTGTTGATGGAATATCCCTGATTTTAATTTTACTAACTTGCTTTACTAATTTAATTGTAATTTTGGCTGCTTGGAACTCGGTACGCTATAAAGTCACCCACTATATGGCGATTTTCTTAATCCTCACCGGTATTACCAATGGCGTATTTGCTGCAACTGATTCGATTTTATTCTATGTGTTCTTTGAGGCGATGCTCATTCCGATGTTCCTTGGCATTGGTGTTTGGGGTGCGGGTCGGCGCTCATATGCTGCGATTAAGTTTTTCTTGTATACCTTTTTAGGGTCGATCTTTATGCTGGTTGCCTTTATTTATTTAGGTTATCAGGCAGGGGGGGATTTCTCCATTGCTGGCTTTACCTTATTAAAGATTCCGGCTAATGTGCAAGATTTACTGTTCTTGGCCTTTTTGGCTGGCTTTGCGGTGAAAGTACCGATGTGGCCCGTGCATACATGGTTGCCGGATGCGCATACTGAAGCACCTGCAGGTGGTTCGGTTATACTGGCTGCCTTAATGTTAAAAGTCGGCGTGTATGGCTTTATTCGCTTTAGTTTACCGATCGTGCCAGGGGTTCATGAAGCGTTTGACTGGTTGTTAATTGGCTTGTCTTTAGTGGCAATTGTCTATGTGGGCTTTGCATCGTTAGCACAAAAAGATATGAAGCGTTTGATTGCCTATTCATCGGTTTCGCATATGGGGTTCTCGACACTTGGAATTTTCATGGCCTTTATGATTATTGGTGTCACCGGTGATCGTGCTGATGCCGTATTGGGTGTGCAGGGTGCAGTGTTCTTAATGTTTTCACATGCGTTTGTATCTGGAGCGCTCTTTATTGGCGTCGGCTATATGTATGACCGTATGCATACACGTATGATTAAAGATTTTGGTGGTGTGACCGCAGTAATGCCGGTATTCGCCGCTTTTTACTTGCTGTTTGCTATGGCCAATGCAGGATTACCGGGAACTTCTGGTTTTGTTGGTGAGTTTCTAGTGATTTTGGCAGCGTTCAAGGCTCATGTGTGGATTGCAGCCTTATCTGCAATAACCTTGGTGGTTGGTGCTGCGTATACCTTGTGGATGTATAAGCGCGTGTTCTTTGGGGCGATTGTGAGTGCTAAACTTAAAGATTTAAAAGACATTAATGGTTTAGAACTGCTGATTTTTGTTTTGCTTGCAGTGCCTGTTGTCCTGTTCGGTGTCTATCCGCAAGCGGTTTTACACCTAACTGAAGTAACGGTTCAACACTTTGTTGATGTAGTGATGATCTCATTACATAAGGGGTCCTACCAGTGATGAGCGAATTTCCTGTATTTACACCGGCCATTCCTGAAATTGTAATCTTGGTCATGGCTTGTGTGGTAATGATTGTTGATGTGTATAGCAAAAATGCCAAGAAAAGCATGAGCTATATTTTAACTTTACTCACCTTGGTGGTGATTGCTTATTTATCTTGGCGTTTGATTGGACAGCCAGCAACAGTAACTTTCCATGGCGGTTTTATTGCTGATCGTTTAGCGGCGACCTTGAAGTTCTTTATGTGCATAGTGCTTGTGATCGTCTTTATTTATAGCCGACGTTATATGCTTGAACGTGATGTCCCTATTGGTGAGTTTTACGGTTTGGGCTTGCTTGCTATGCTTGGCATGATGGTTATGGTCTCTGCGAATAACATGATTGCGATTTATTTAGGTTTGGAGCTCTTGTCTTTGCCGATGTATGCAATGGTGGCGATGCGTCGCGGTTCAGGTCGTTCAGCAGAGGCGGCCTTAAAGTATTTTGTTATGGGGGCGATTGCCTCTGCGATGTTGCTCTATGGCATGTCGATGATTTATGGTGTTGCTGCAAGTCTTGACTTGCCTGTGATTGCTAAAGCGGTTGCGGCAACAGGGTTGTCAGGCAATCCAGTGCTTGTGTTTGGTTTGGTCTTTCTTGTGGTTGGCCTTGGCTTTAAATTTGGTGCAGTACCTTTTCATATGTGGGTACCCGATGTCTATGAAGGTGCACCCACGGCTGTAACAGCCTTTGTTAGTACGGCGCCTAAAATTGCCGCCTTTGGTTTAATGTTGCGCCTATTGCTTGAAGGCTTGCCTTCTTTGCAAGAGCAATGGCAGCAGATGTTAATTATTTTGGCTGTGGTCTCGTTGTTTATCGGTAATTTCTTGGCAATTGCCCAGAGTAATATTAAACGCATGCTGGCGTATTCGACGATTTCTCATATTGGCTTTGTGCTATTGGCCTTTGCTGCTGGAACGACAGATGGTTATGCGGCATCAATGTTTTATGTCATTGTTTATGCGATTATGTCAGCTGGTGGCTTTGGCTTTATTATGCTGCTTTCACGTAAAGGCTTTGAGGCTGAGAATATTTCAGACCTAAAAGGTTTGAATCATAAAAATTCTTGGCTGGCTTTTATTATGCTGTTATTCATGGCATCTATGGCGGGGATTCCACCGTTATTGGGCTTTGATGCAAAATTATTAGTACTGACTGCGCTGATTCAGGGGGGGCATGTTGGTTTGGCGATTTACGCATTAATCATGTCTGTGGTTGGAGCGTTTTATTATATTCGTATTATTAAAGTCATGTATTTTGAGGAGCCTGAAGGCAAAGAAGGCCGTTTAGCTTTACATTCAAGTAGCCAGGTGATTGTCAGTTTAAATGGTTTGGCGCTGTTATTGCTCGGAATTTTTCCAGCAGGATTAATTCACTTAGCCACATTATCTTTTAGTTAAGGCTTGCATTTGTGAGTTCTTTTCTGTAGAATCCCTCCTTGCTGATGCGGGGTGGAGCAGTCTGGTAGCTCGTCGGGCTCATAACCCGAAGGTCGTTGGTTCAAATCCAGCCCCCGCTACCAAGAATTTTGAAAGCCCCTTTTTAGGGGCTTTTTACTAGCTAAAAAAATAAAAAGTGGGCATTGTGCCCATTTTTTATTTGAGGTGGAATGTGAGTAATGAAACACAATGAATCTTTAACTGAGATGCTATCACTAGTGGTAACAGGGCTGGGTTTTGAGCTTTGGGGGATAGAGCAAGTACCTCAAGGTGCTCAGTCAATTTTGCGTGTTTATATAGAAGGTCCAGAGGGCGTGACGGTAGAGGAC
This sequence comes from Piscirickettsiaceae bacterium NZ-RLO1, assembly GCA_001644975.1. Taxonomy (GTDB): domain Bacteria; phylum Pseudomonadota; class Gammaproteobacteria; order Piscirickettsiales; family Piscirickettsiaceae; genus Piscirickettsia. The sequence goes on along the minus strand of LVCQ01000011.1, from coordinate 25,869 downwards.
TGCGCGACAGTTAGTCGTCAGATTGGCGCAGTACTTGATGTTGAAGACCCTATTGCTGGGAATTATTCATTGGAGGTTTCGTCCCCTGGCCTAGATCGGTTATTGTTTACATCAGAGCAATATCAGCGTTACCTTGAGCAAGAATTACAAATTCGCTTGAAAATTCTGAATAATGGCAAACGTAGAATTCGTGGTCGCTTAACTGCAGTGACAGAACAGGGGGTTTGTATTGATGTAAAGGATGAGCAGTTTGATATTCGCTGGGCAGATATTGATCGTGCGAATGTGTTTACGAAGTTTTAGACGTTTGATTTAGAAATATAAATAATTTTAGTCATTAAACAACCAACATCTTGAGATAGGAAAGCGAGGCGAACGATGGGCAATAAAGAAATCCTGTTTATTGTCGAGGCCATTTCAAATGAGAAAGGTGTCGATAAAGACATTATTTTTGAGGCTGTGGAGATTGCATTGGCTGCAGCAACACGCAAGCGTAGTGGCATTGATATGGATGTGCGCGTTGATATTGATCAAAAAACCGGAGACTACGATACCTATCGTCGTTGGACAGTCATTGATGATGATGAGGTTGAAGATACATTAGAATCACCAGATCGGGAGGTTTGGCTGAGTGTGCATCGTCAAGAAAATGCCGCAGCAAAGCCCGGTGATATTATTGAAGAACCGATGGCGTCGATTGAGTTTGGTCGGATTGCAGCTCAAACGGCACGTCAGGTGATTATGCAAAAAGTCCGTGAGGCTGAGCGTAATAAAGTTGCTGAAGCTTATTTGTCTCGTGTCGGTGAGCTGGTTTCAGGTGTGGTGAAGCGAGCAACCCGTGAGAGCATTATCATTGACTTAGGTACAGCGGGTGCTGAGGCGATGTTGCCACGGGAGCAGATGATCGACCGGGAAATTTTCCGCCCAGGCGATCGTGTGCGAGCGTACCTGATGGAAGTCCGTAAAGAAGCACGTGGTCCACAGTTGATTTTAACGCGTGCCAGTAATGAATTTTTATTAGAATTATTTAAAATTGAAGTTCCTGAAGTATCAGAAGAGCTTATTGAGATTAAAGCGGTAGCACGTGACCCAGGGTTGCGAGCAAAAGTTGCAGTGAAAACCAATGACCAGCGCTTAGATCCGATTGGTGCCTGTGTGGGCATGCGTGGTGCGCGTGTGCAGGCGATTTCAGGTGAGTTAAATAATGAGCGAATTGATATAGTCCTTTGGGATGATAATCCGATGCAACTGGTGATTAATGCGATGAGCCCAGCTGAAGTGGATTCTATTGTGGTTGATGAAGATAGTCATAGTATGGATATTGCTGTGGCCGAAGAGTCGCTCTCTCAAGCGATTGGTCGCAATGGTCAGAATGTGCGTTTAGCCTCTGGTCTGACCGGTTGGACATTAAATGTTATGAGCGTGAATGATGCGAATGAAAAGAACCAGGCGGAAGTTGAAAAATTATTAAAAACCTTTATTGATAAGCTCGGCATTGACGATGAAACTGCTGAGGTGTTGATTGAAGAAGGTTTTGCGTCGATCGAAGAGATCGCCTATGTACCACAGCAGGAAATGATGGAGCTTGAGGGCTTTGATGAAGAGATAGTAACGGAATTGCGTCAGCGTGCTAAAGATGCGCTGTTAACTCAAGAGTTAGCTGATGAGGCTCAACTTGAGGAGTTTGGCTTGACCGATGAGTTACTTAATATGGAAGGGATGACACGAGACTTAGCGCTGAAGTTGGCTAAGCATGAAATTTTAACGATGGATGATTTAGCCGAGCAAGCAGTGGCCGATTTACTTGAGATCACAACAGAACTCAATGAGAAAGAAGCAGGTCAGCTTATTATGACGGCTAGAGCACCATGGTTTGCTGAGGACAATAAAGACTAAGTTGGGGAGGCAGAGTATGTCAGAAGTCAATGTAAAAAGTTTAGCAAGTTCAATTGGTGTTGATGTTGAACGCTTATTAAGACATTTAGAAGAAGCGGGTTTACCGGCAACAGGCCCAGAGCAGGTGCTAACAGATAAAGATAAGACGATGTTGCTTAGCTTTTTGAAAAAATCACATGGCAGTAGTGATGTGAGCGAAGCGCCACGTAAAATTACTTTGCGTCGCAAGGAGCATAGTGAACTAAAAGTTAAGTCTGCTGATGGTGGACGTAAAACGGTTAACATTCAGGTCAAGAAAAAGCGTACGTATGTAAAAAAAGACCCTGAGCTTGAGGCGAAAGAAGCGGAATTAAAAGCCGGTGAAGAAGCTGAACGTCTAGCAGCGCTAGAGGCAGAGCGTTTGGCTGAACAACAAGCCAAGCAAGCGCAGCTTGAAGCTGAAAAAAAGCGTAAAGACGAGGCTAAACGTCAGGCCGAATTGAAAAAAGCAGCAGAGCAAGAGCAAAAGAAAGCTCAAGCAGAGCAAGATCCTGAAAAAGCAGAAAAAGAGCGCTTAGAGAAAGAACTGGCTGAGCGTCGTCAAGCTGAGCTTGAAGCCAAACGTGTTGCCGCAGAAGAAGAAGCACGTCGTCAAACGGCGCTAGAGGCTGAGCGTATTGCCAAGCTTGCACCCACTCAGCAGAAAAGTGCGCTAGATGAGCCAGGTAATAAGCTAGAAGAAGAGCATCATACTCATACGAAAAAAGTCACGGCGACTGACTGGGTTGAGCAAGGTATTACTGCGACGGATATGGAGCGCCAAGCCAAGCGGAGTAAATCTAAGCGTGCAGCGGCGAAGCAAGAAGCGCGTGGTGGTGCTAAGCGCGGCAGAAAAGGCCGAGGTGGGCAGAAAGCCGGCGAGCAATTGCAGCATGCCTTTTCTAAGCCGACGGCGCCTGTTAAGCGTGAGGTCGCTATTTCTGAGGCCATTACGGTGGCAGAGCTGGCACAGAAAATGTCAGTCAAAGGAGCTGAAGTTGTTAAGATTTTGATGAAAATGGGTGTGATGGCGACGATCAACCAGGTTCTTGATCAAGATACCGCTGTTTTAATTGTTGAAGAATTAGGCCATACACCGAAAATTTTACAAGAAAATGCTATGGAAGTTGCAGTGCTTGCCGCGGCAAATGTTGAGGGCGAGCAAGAGCAACGGGCGCCTGTGGTCACAATCATGGGTCATGTCGATCATGGCAAAACCTCTCTACTTGACTATATTCGCCGTGCCAAAGTGGCTGCTGGTGAAGCCGGTGGAATTACTCAACACATCGGTGCGTATCAGGTTAAACATGTACGCGGTACGATTACTTTTCTCGATACTCCTGGACACGCAGCTTTTACAGCGATGCGAGCGCGAGGAGCTAATTGTACGGATGTTGTAGTGTTAGTCGTTGCTGCTGATGATGGCGTGATGCCGCAGACCATCGAAGCGATTCAGCATGCGCGTGCCGCTGAAGTGCCGTTGGTTGTTGCAGTTAATAAGATAGATAAAGATTCCGCTGATTTAGATCGTGTGCGTACTGAACTTAGTCAACATGAGGTGATTTCTGAGGACTGGGGTGGAGACACCATGTTTATCAATGTCTCTGCTAAAACAGGTCAGGGGATTGATGATTTATTAGATAGTATTTTATTGCAAGCTGAAGTTTTAGAATTACAGGCACCGGTTAGTGCGCCAGCACAGGGGGTTGTGCTTGAGGCACGCTTGGATAAAGGGCGGGGCTCAGTGGCTTCCTTATTAGTACAGAAAGGAACCTTAAAACAGGGTGATATTGTGCTTGCGGGCTTAGAGTATGGCCGTGTGCGCGCGATGCATGATGATTTAGGGCATGCGACTAAATCGGTAGGACCCTCTTGTCCAGTTGAAATTTTAGGCTTATCTGGTACACCGAATGGTGGAGATGAGTTTAGCGTGGTTGCCGATGAGAAGAAAGCACGTGAAGTAGCCTTGTTCCGTCAAGGCAAATACCGTGAGGTGAAGCTCGCGCGTCAGCAAGCAAACAAGCTCTCGGCGATGTTTGAAGGTATGGCAGAAGGTGATGTTGGTACTTTAAATATTTTGGTGAAGACAGATGTGCAGGGTTCATTAGAAGCACTGACTGAGTCATTAACAAAACTATCGACGGATGAAGTGAAAGTTAAAGTCATCGCAAGTGGTGTTGGCGGTATCACTGAGTCTGATGTTAATTTAGCCATGGCATCGAATGCGGTCATGGTGGGCTTTAATGTGCGTGCTGACTTAAGTGCACGTCGCTTAGCTGCTGCTGAAGAGTTAGAGATTCGTTACTATAGTGTGATTTACGACATTATTAATGATGTTAAAGCAGCAATGTCTGGTTTGCTCTCTCCTGAAGTTAAAGAACAGATTACCGGTGTGGCGGAAGTTCGTGAAGTCTACCGCTCTTCTAAATTAGGCGCTGTTGCTGGCTGTATGGTCGTCGATGGAACAGTGAAACGCAATAATCCGATTCGGATATTACGTGATAATGTGGTGATTTATGAAGGTGAACTTGAGTCATTAAGACGCTTTAAAGACGATGTGCAGGATGTTCGCAATGGCATGGAGTGTGGTATAGGTGTGAAGAATTATAATGATATTAAGGTCGGTGATCAGATCGAAGTATTCGAGAAAATCGAGGTAGCTAGGCAGCTATAAGCGCGAATAAAGCGAGCTGCCTACTGGCAACCTTATTTAAAGGTAGAAGATGAAAGAGTATAGTCGTACCCAGCGTATTGCAGACCAGATGCAAAAAGAGCTGGCTGAGTTGTTGCAGCAAGAGATGAAAGATCCCCGCATCGGTATGATTACGGTGTCAGGTGTGGACGTGTCTAAAGACCTTGCGCATGCCAAAGTGTATGTGACCATGATGGAAGAGGCCGAAGCGCGTGCAGAAGCTCTTGTTGTATTGCAAAAAGCTGCAGGCTTTTTACGCTCTATGCTGGCTAAGCGCATGAATTTGCGTACAACACCTAAGTTGCGTTTTGAATATGATGGTTCGACTGAACAGGGTAATGCCTTATCCGCTTTGATTAATAAAGCACTGTATGACAAATCATAATGGCCAAGCGTAACAAGGGCCGAGCGCTAAACGGCATTTTATTGCTGGATAAGCCAACGGGGCTAAGCTCAAATCATGCCTTGCAGCGGGTGAAGCGTTGTTATCAAGCGCAAAAAGCGGGCCATACTGGGACGCTCGATCCCTTGGCTACGGGGATGTTGCCGATCTGTTTTGGTGAGGCGACTAAGTTTTCACGTTTTTTGCTTGATACTGATAAGTGTTATCAAACTGTTGCGACCTTGGGTGAGCGTACAGACACGCTTGATAGTGAAGGTGAAGTGATCGAGTCTTTGCCAGCTAAGATGACTGAGACAGATATTATTGGCATATTGCCAAGTTTCCGTGGTGAAATCACACAAGTTCCGCCCATGTATTCGGCCTTAAAGCAAGATGGTCGACCGTTATACAAGCTCGCACGCCAAGGGATTGAGGTTGAGCGCGCTGCTCGTGATGTAACGGTTTATGAACTAGAGCTGATGGCATTAAAGCAAGATCAGGCTAAATTGAAAGCACAATTTCAGGTGCACTGTAGCAAAGGGACCTATATTCGGAGTCTCGTTGATGATATCGGTCAGGCATTAGGCTGTGGTGCTCATGTCAGTGAGCTGCGTCGGACTCAAGTTGCTCATTTTAGTGAAGACCAGCTCGTGCCTTGGCCTGTGATAGAAGGCCTTGCTAAACAAGATGATCTAGCCGGCTTAGATGCTTACTTATTGCCGATAGAGTCAATGTTGCAGGGCATGTCAGAATTGCGCTTAACAGCAGAAATGGCGTACTATATGCGCACGGGACGGCCCGTTTCTTTAAATACACAACAAGCGATTGGTGCTTATGTTTGTGTGTTTGATGAAAAAGCACACCAATTCATAGGTGTCGCTGAAGTTGTGGCAGAGAATCAGCTCAAAGCAGTTCGATTGTTGGCTACAGAAGTAAGTAATTGCTAGTGATTTAGATTTTATTAATTTTTATCCTAGCGTTAATTAATAATTAAGTTGGAGTATATCTCTTATGTTAAGCAGCACTGATAAAGAACAAATTGTTCGCGACTTCCAACGTGCCGAAGGAGACACGGGTTCTCCAGAAGTACAAGTTGCATTATTGTCTTCGCGTATCAAGTATCTAACTGACCACTTTAAAACGCATCACCATGACTTTCACTCACGCCGCGGTCTAGTTCGTCTAGTTAGCCAGCGTCGTAAGTTATTGGATTACTTAAAGCGTAAAGACGTTGAACGTTATCGTTCACTCATCGCGCGCTTAGGTCTGCGTCGATAAAGTCGTTTCTCCAAAGCTGCAGCTGCTTGTGGCTTTGGAGCTTTCTTACAATTAAGGAAACATCAACGTGAACGCAATAAAAAAAGTTTTTCAATATGGCAAGCATACAGTCACGCTAGAGACAGGTGAAATTGCACGTCAAGCCTCTGGGGCTGTGGTTGTTCATATGGGCGGCACTTCAGTATTAGTTACCGCGGTTGCTCAAAAAGAAAGCGTTGAAGGGCGTGATTTTTTCCCTTTAACTGTTAATTATCAAGAAAAAACATACGCTGCTGGGAAAATTCCAGGTGGCTTTTTCAAACGTGAAGGTAAGCCGACAGAAAAAGAAACCTTAGCCTGTCGCTTAATAGACCGGCCATTGCGTCCGCTTTTTCCAAAAGCATTTATCAATGAAGTCCAGGTTGTGGCAACTGTATTATCTTGGGATCCTGAGGTTGATCCTGAAATTCCAGCCATGATTGGTGCTTCTGCGGCTTTATCCATTTCGGGTGTGCCATTTTTGGGTCCGATGGGAGCAGCACGTGTTGGCTATATCAATGGTGAATATGTTCTTAATCCAACCAATGAAGAATTAGAAAAGTCAGCACTTGAGCTTGTTGTTGCAGGAACGCGCAGTGCCGTATTGATGGTGGAATCTGAAGCGAAAGAGTTATCAGAAGAAGTGATGCTAAATGCCGTATTATTTGGCCATGAGCAGTCACAAGCAATTATTACTGCCATCGATGAGTTTGTCCAAGAAGCGGGTAAACCGGCTTGGGATTGGTTGCCTCCTGCCGAAGATACTGAAGCGAATACAAAAGTTAGTGAACATGCACGCGCTGCTTTAGAAGCTGCATATAAAATTCAAGAAAAGCAAACGCGCTATGCGGCAGTTGCACAAGCAAAAGAAGCGGTCTTAGCGAGTCTTGTCAGTGATGATGAAAATGCTTTGGATCAGGTACGTGCAACTAAAGCATTTAGTCGATTAGAACGTGATATTGTTCGTGGTAATATTTTGGCCGGTGAACGTCGCATAGACGGTCGCGATACACGCACAGTGCGCCCTATTTTTGTTAAAAATAAACTATTAGCACGTACGCATGGTTCTGCGCTGTTTACCCGTGGTGAGACACAAGCGATTGTTGTTGCAACCTTGGGATCAGAGCGTGATGCGCAGTTAATCGATTCGCCCTTGGGTGAGCGCAAAGACTCGTTTATGTTGCACTATAACTTTCCACCGTACTCTGTTGGTGAGACAGGGATGGTTGGTGCACCAAAACGGCGTGAAATTGGTCATGGCCGTCTAGCACGCCGTGCTATTGCTGCAGTGTTGCCAACACTGGATGAATTCCCATATGTTATGCGTGTAGTGTCTGAGATTACTGAATCTAATGGCTCAAGTTCCATGGCCACGGTGTGTGGAACCTCTCTTGCTTTACTGGATGCAGGTGTGCCGATTAAAGCGCCTGTTGCAGGTATTGCCATGGGCTTGATTAAAGATGATGAGCGGTTTGCTGTATTATCTGATATTTTGGGTGATGAAGATCATTTAGGTGATATGGACTTTAAAGTCGCTGGAACTGAGCGTGGCGTGACGGCTTTACAAATGGATATTAAGATCGAGGGTATTACCAAAGAAATCATGGGAGCAGCTTTGGCTCAAGCCTATGATGGACGTATGCATATTCTTGACAAAATGAACAGTGTTGTAGCTGCGCCGAGTGCTTTATCTGAATTCGCACCGCGTATTACGACGATTAAGATTCCTGCGGATAAAATTCGTGACTTAATCGGTCCGGGTGGGGCGACGATTCGTAACTTAACCGAAGAGACAAATACTAGCATTGATATAGACGATGATGGTTTAGTGAAAATCTCAGCGGTGGATGCGGAAAAAGCAGCTGAGGCGAAAGCGCGCATTGAAGATATCACTATGGTCATTGAGATTGGCAAAGTTTATCCAGGAACTGTGACTAATATTCGTGATTTTGGTGGCTTTGTCGCACTGGCTTCAGGTAAACAAGGTTTGGTGCATATTTCACAGATCTGTGAAGAGCGTGTGAACCAGGTTAGTGATCGTTTGAGTGAAGGCCAAAGTGTTAAGGTGAAGGTGCTGGATATTGATCGCCAGGGCCGTATTCGCTTAACGATGAAAGGCATTGATCAACAAACCGGTGAGGTCATTGTAAAGCCCGTAGAACCAGCTGCAGTAGCTGAATCTGAATCAGAACAACAAGATACGTCTGCACCTGAATAAGTGTGGACGTCATCATAGTCGAGTTATAGAGCGAGCGTGCATATGCGCACGCTCTTTTTTTATGTAGGTGACAGATGCAAGGTGAGCATAGCTTGTTTATGTTTAATACTGATCTCACTCACGCACAAGTACATGCTCATGTACATCGAGAGGGGGAGCGTTTTCTGCGCTTTGCTAATTTATTGTTACTTGCTTTTAAAGTTCCGAATATAGATCAAGACCCATCTTTACTTAAGCGTGCCTTATTATCTGTACGCTCTTTTTTATTACAAGATATTTTCCCAGGTTATACGCTTTCTATTGGCGCTGATGAATTACTGCGATGGTTTAGTGATTTTTTAAAACAAAAAATGCAGATTGAAGAAATTGAGTGTTCTCGTCTTTTGATGCAGCTCAGTGTGTGGCGTCAAGAGCTTAATCAATTATTAGAATCCTGTTTTGAGCAGTTTATTTCTGTGCTCTGGGATAAGTTGCAATCGAGTGTCACCTTGAGTTTATACGAGTGCTATAGCCAATGGTTACAGTTATGTGATGATACTTTACAAACTCTGGGAAATGTTGTGTTAGATGTTGCTAATAGGCGAGGTTTGTCAGCTCAAGAGCAGATAGCCGCATGCTAGATTTGACGCAGTTAGAGCAAGAAGTATTCGATTATCAGACGCGTTTACAAGAGCTTACTGCGTTAACTAAAGAAGAAAGCCGGTCTGAAATTATACCAGAACAGCCACTAGTAGGTGAGCTGATTGCTGAAAATCGCTTATGGCAATTGCAAGGTTATAGTCATAATAAAACCGGACGGCCCTTATTGGTGGTTTATGCCCTATTAAATAGTCCACGTATTTTAGATTTATCAAAAGATTGCTCTTTTTTGGCCGGATTAATTAGGGCAGGTTTTGATGTGTATTTATTATCCTGGAAAAATGATCAACATGTCGCCGGTGTGTGCTCTTATCATGAGTATATTATTAACCAGGGACTGAGCCAGGCTGTAGATACGGTGTTATTACATTGCAAACAGCCGCAGTTAGAGTTATTAGGTGTCTGCCAAGGCGGGGTGTTTAGCCTCTGTTTAAGCCTATTACAGCCAGATAAGTTAAAGCGCTTGATTCTTATGGGGACACCGGTTGATTTTCATACTGCTGATAATACCTTGATGCAGCGTGCTAAGCAGTCTATAGCACTTAAAGGACAGTTTAATAATGTAAGGACAAAGGCTGGAAACCTGATTAATTCTCGTAGTATTAATCATTGGTTGGCGTGCCAGCAGCCCACCCGCTTGTTGATGCTCAAATATGCAAACTTTATTTATTTAGAGCCACAGCAACGTCATGAATTTTATCAGCTAGAACAGTGGTTATGGGATTCAGGTTGGTTATCTGCTGATGCGTTGAATGAGTTTATAGACGATTTTTATATGAATAATCTTTTATTTTCTGGTCGATTATTGATTGAAGAACAGCCGCTTTATCTTGCTAACTTAGCTGTGCCAACGTTAAATTTATATGCTAACCATGATTCGCTGGTTCCTGCTAGCGCAAGCCAAGCATTAGGCCAAGTTGTTCAACATGAGCGATTGGGTTATCAAGAATATGGCTTTAATACGGGCCATATTGGTTTGTACATTAGTGATAAAGTACAAAACCAGGTGATTGAAAGAATTGTGATGACTATAGAAAAATAATAGCCCTCAGTGTGAGGGCTTGGTAAAGTCAGTAGAAAATTAATGTAACGTATAAATATATAATATTAATTTTTTTGATTAGTATTGATATCGGTTAAGCCGTCTTGAAACCAGCTGTTGCAATCTTTAGAGGATTGAATGCAAGTATCCATAGCTTGTTGTGCGTAGTTCGCCAATTTATTGCTCGTTTCAGTCGCAAATTTCGCTTGGACATTAAAAAGATCTTCTACCTTTTTGGCATTTTGAAATTCAGAAAAATGATTTTGCCAAGATTGTACACAGTCGTTGACGATCTCAAGGTTTTGACGAACAGTACGTTCAACGATGCGGTTAGTTAGCTGCTGAAAACCAACGGCAGGTTTAATAAAACTTTGTTGAGCTTTATTGAATTGCTGGAAGAAATCGTTTTGCATGATATTTGTCCTTTTGTGCAATGCACTATTAGTTAGTGCAAGGTTATCCGATAATTGTTGTACTGTCAATAAGTTGGGAATATTTTCAAATTGATTAGATAAGAGGCCCTAAAAAAGCAGGGCTTTGTTTTCTAGTGATTAGGCAGCCGTTTTTTTTCCACCGGCTTTTGATGCTGGCTTTGTTTCAACAGACTGCAATATTTGTGAGTTGTTAAAGTTAAAGGGAGCAAAGCCATACTTTTCTAACCAGGCGTGGTACTCTTTGAGCGTTGTATTAAAAAGATCGAGAGCCTGCTGAGTATTTGCTTGAACTTTTTCATTAACTTTATTCATGGCTTGGCTTTGTAAATTTATAAAGCTTTCAGCAGATTTTACATCTTTAAAGGTAGAAAACTGTTCGACGCTATTGCTAAAGAATTCATTGGTTGCTTCAATATGTTGATGCGTTAAGCGCTCAGTGGTGCGAGTGAACAGTTGGTTAAGTTCAATCAGAGGAGTGAAGCTATTTTTGGCTTTTTCATTCCACTGTGAAAAAAAATCTTGATACATGGACAAAGCTCCTTGTGTTATATGCTATATCCTAAGACTGAAGAGCTTGGGATATTATCCTGGTATATTAGTATGAGTGTTTTTCTTTTGCTGTCAATAGCTTGGTTATTTGAGCTATATTTTAGTTGCTTTAATTTTCTTCTTCTTTTTCAGTGGGATTGGCTGTAGTTTTCGCGACGCTTTGAAAATTCTTTTGCATTTCTGACCACATATTTAAATTAGACTGCGCCATTTCACTGAATGTTGAGAAAAGTTGTTGGTTCATATTCATCGGGTTGGGTGTTGAATTGACGAGGTTTTCAACTTTATCTTTAATTGAGTTTTGTTGTTCAACAAAAAGCGCCATGCTGCGATCTAGATAACCGCGGGCAAAATCTTGCATGGAATTACCATAAAATCGAATGATATTTTCTAGTATTTGAGTGGAAAACATCGGTGCGCCCTTATCTTCCTGCTCATTAATAATTTGTAGCAAGGTTGTATGGGTTAAATCATCTTTCGAACGAGCATCAATGACTTGGAATTTTACGCAATCAACCACCAGTTGTCGCACATCATTTAAAGTAATATAGCTGCTGATCGATGTGTCATATAAACGACGGTTTGGATATTTTTTGATAATGCGAATATTCTCACTCATAATCACCTACTCTTTAAAAGCAATAAAAACAATAAAACAAATAGCAAAATGGCGGCATGCCGCCGCCGAGTTATCACTCACTAGCACATGTGCTGGCCACCGTTGATGGCTAAATTACTACCGGTGATAAAACCCGCCTCTTCACAGGCCAAGTAAGCAACAGCTTTGGCAATTTCTTCAGGTTTTCCTAAACGACCGACAGGAATGCCTGCAATGATTTGCTCACGAATATCTTCACGAATCGCCATGACCATATCTGTACCAATGTAGCCTGGAGAAATAGTATTAACGGTAATGCCTTTACGTGCAACTTCTTGAGCGACGGCCTTGGTAAAACCGTGCATACCTGCTTTAGCTGCAGAGTAATTGGCTTGGCCAAATTGGCCTTTTTGACCATTAATAGAAGAAATATTAATAATGCGGCCATAACCATGATCTATCATCGTATTAATGACATTACGAGTCATATTGAAAACACTATCAAGGTTGGTTTGCATCACTGTTTGCCACGCATCCTGGGTCATTTTTTTTAATTGGGCATCACGAGTAATTCCCGCATTATTAACTAAAATATCGATTCGACCATAACGACTGATAATATCATCAATCATTTCTTTGCAAGAGTTAAAATCACTGACATTGCAAAATAACGCATTAAAGCGATAGCCTTGAGCTTCTTGCTCCGCTAGCCAATGTTGTGCACGTTCGCTGTTTGGCCCACCACTGTTATACGTCACGATGACTTGATTGCCTTCATCGGCGAGCTTACGTGCGATGTAAACACCGATACCACCCATGCCGCCGGTAATCAGTGCTACTTTTTGATCTGACATAATGATTAATCCTTAATGTATTATCTTTCTTGCTTGATATAAATTATTAATTATTGCGATAAACTTAAGCTGTTAGGAGCGCTGTATTTAGCGCTCAATAGCTAGAGCTGTGCCTTGGCCACCACCGATACACAGGGTAGCTAGGCCACGCTTGGCATCACGTTTGATCATTTCATGAATTAAAGTGACGAGAATGCGAGCACCTGATGCCCCAATGGGGTGGCCTAAGGCAATGGCACCGCCGTTAACATTGACTTTGTCTAAGTTAAATTCCAGCTCTTTACCAACAGCCAGCGCTTGTGCAGCAAAGGCTTCGTTGGCCTCAACAAGGTCTAAATCATCAATATTCCAACCCGCTTTTTCAAGGCAAGCTTGTGTTGCAGGAACTGGACCGATTCCCATAATTTTCGGGTCAACGCCAGCACTTGCATAGGCCTTAATGGTTGCAAGAATCGGCAGGCCAAGCTCTGTGGCTTTCTCTTTGCTCATTAAAATAACTGCTGCTGCACCATCGTTAATGCCTGAGGCGTTACCTGCGGTGACCGTGCCGTCTTTTTTAAATGCTGCACGTAGCTTGCCTAAGCCTTCGGCAGTACAGCCTGCACGTGGGAACTCATCTTCAGCAAAAATAATTGGATCTTTTTACGCTGTGGAATTTCTATTGGAATAATTTCATCTTTAAAGCGTCCTGCTTTTATTGCTTCTTCTGCTTTTTGTTGGGAGAGTGCAGCAAATTGATCCTGTTCTTCACGGGTTAAGCTGTATTTTTCAGCAAGGTTTTCTGCGGTCACACCCATATGAAAATCATTCATTGCGCACCATAGACCATCTTTGATCATGGTATCTGTGAGCTCGGCATTACCCATACGAAAGCCATTGCGCGATTTCGCGAGCACATGAGGAGAGGCGCTCATATTTTCCTGGCCACCGGCAATAATCACATCTGCATCATGGCAGCGAATAGCTTGAATGGCGAGTTGCACTGACTTTAATCCAGAACCACAGACTTTATTGATGGTAAGCGCTGGCGTGGTTTCACTAAGCCCTGCTTCAAGTGCAGTTTGGCGTGCTGGATTTTGTCCACTGCCTGCGGTTAGGACCTGACCGAGAATCACTTCATCGACTTGGCTTGCAGAAAGTTTTATTTTTTCTAGTAAGCCTTTAATTACAGTAGCGCCTAATGTAGTTGCTGATATAGTTTCTAGACTTTGGCCAAAGGCACCAATTGCAGTGCGCCCAGCGGCTACGATAACGACATCACGCATTCTCATCCCTCCTAAAAAAATGTCTGAAATTTATGGAATCCTTTAAGTTTGAAGCAAGAGTAACAGAAAAATAAACAGGGTGCTAGGACTAAATATTCGATGAATAAAAAAGGAAAATTTGCAACATAGTCAGTTAATTAACTTATTTTTTTATATATGAATATTTTTATTAATTTATTGATTAATAAAAATTATTTTAATATTGCTGCAGCCTTTCGATATTTGTATTCAGTGATGAATCGATGAATTTTTCAAGGGCTGTTCCGCCTGGCAAAATCAGTTTGGGGGCAATCTCATATAAGGGTAGCAAGACAAAATTACGTCTTAGCATCTGTGGATGAGGTAGTGCCAGTCGTTCGCACTGCTCAATCTGCTGTCCGTAAAGCAATAGGTCCAGATCCAGCGTTCGTGGCCCCCAGTGCTGTGTGCGTGCACGCCCATGTGCATGCTCTAGCGTTTGTAGTGTATCTAATAGAGCCAGCGGGGTAAGCTCTGTAGTTATGCTGATGACACCGTTGATAAAATCAGGTTGGTCTTGTGGACCGAGTGGCTTTGATAAATACCAACTTGAGCGCTGTATTAAAGTGATATGATCCTGTTGAGCCAGTTCTTTAACAGCGGATTGCACCTGTTGAAGCGGTGAGTTCAGATTACTGCCTAAGGCAATAAAGCAAAGTGATGTTGTGTTCATAAGGACGAATCCTTTTTCACGGTCACTTGTTGCTTATCTTTATCTGTAGGTTTTCTGCGGCGACGACGTTTACGCTGTAAATGGCGCCCGGTGCCTTCACCTTTCGTTGAAATCAACTTTTGTTGTTGGTTGTCATCTGCTTGCTGAAAATGGTTCCACCATTCAGCCAGTTCTTGAACGGGTTCGCCTGAGCGTGCGCGCAAGTACAAAAAGTCATAGGCAGCGCGGAATTTAGGTTGCTCTAGTAGGCGCAATGGTCGTTTACCCTGACGATGCTCAAAACGGGGCTGCATTAGCCAAATGTCTTTGGTTGTTGCAAGTAGGCGCTTAGGCACTGCAATAGAGCGTAGTTGTGCAGAAATAATTTCATGACACGCCTGGTGAAAGGCCTTATAGGGAGGAATATTATTATTAATCAGCTCATATTCGCGGACTTTAAGGGGGTACCATAAGAAGACGGCAAGCAAATATGCTGGGGTGACCGGTTTATTTTGAGCAACCCGTTTATCCGTATCTTGCATTGCTGAGTTTAGTAAGCGCTCAGCATGAGGCTCATGACCTGCGGCTAAAACAGCGTGAATGCTTGGATAAAGCCTTGCAAATAAGTGATAATGACGCAGCTGGCGCAGGGTTTGTTCTGCATAGCCGGATAAAAAGAGCTTATTGGTCTCTTCAAATAAACGCGCTGCAGGAACGGCTTCTATCAGTTTAGCAAGTTCTGTAATCGGTGCTGCGGTGTGTTGCTCGATATTGAAAGCTAATTTACAAGCAAAGCGGACTGCGCGTAGCATGCGTACCGGATCTTCTTGATAGCGTTGTTCAGGGTCACCGATCATGCGAATGTTGCTGTTTTGAATGTCATTTAAACCATCAACATAATCGAGGATAACATTGCCAATGGGATCATAGTAAAGTGCATTGATGGTAAAATCGCGACGCCAGACATCATCGGCTAAGGTCCCGTAAATATTATCTCGGATGATTTGCCCATTTTCTGTTTTGCGGTGTGAGTGCTCATTATTTGCCTCAGTCTTTTGGGTGACTGTACCTGCCCTAAAAGTAGCGACTTCGATAATTTCACCGCTAAAGTAAATATGCGCTAAGCGAAAACGCCGGCCAATCAGTCGACAATTACGGAATATCTTGTTGATTTGGTCCGGGTGTGCGCTGGTGACAACATCAAAATCTTTGGGTGTTTGGCCAATGAGTAGATCGCGAATACAGCCACCGACGAGGTAAGCTTCATAGCCATGCTCTTGAAGGCGGCGGACTACTTTGATCGCATTTGCTGAAATGGCTTGATGGTTAAAATTGAGGCCAGATGCCTTGATGCGCCTTGGCAGCGTGCCTGTGTTTTTTTTGAAGGGGCGTAGTAAGCGGCGAATACCACGTGTTAATTTACTCATTCTGTTTAAAATTGCTCTAATTTGTGATCGTTGACACAATAATGTATTTGGCGCATTTTACTAGATTGTTGGTGATCTGCAAACGGGGAAGCGGTAGAATCTCGCTAGTGTAGGCCAAAACGATGTTGAATTTATAGATAGAAGTAGAGAAAGGCAGGGTGTCTTAACATGTTTTTTTTAAAGCCTCGTTTTTGGTTATCCTTACTTTTAAGGGTATCACTTGTTTTTATTATTTTTGTTGTTGCCTTTATTTTTTATTGTAATTATATCGTCACGCACCAATTTGATATTAAAACTGCACAAATTCCAGCACAGGTGTATGCTGCTCCCTTAGAGCTTTTCAAAGGTGCGGCGCTAAAAAAAGAGCAGCTGATTTATACACTATCACGGTTAGGCTATCATCGCACTGCCAAGCCGAATGTGCCTGGCAACTATATTGAGAATGCAGGCCGGTTTACTGTTTATGTACGTACGTTTGATTTTTGGGATGGTCTGCGTCAGCAGGCCACTAAAATTGAGCTTGCCATTGAGAATGGTCAGGTGAGTGAGCTCAACGATGCTCAAACACAAAAGCCATTAGCACTCTTTCGTCTTGATCCTCAGTTAATTGGTGGTATCTATCCGACTAAAAAAGGCGCACGGGTTTTTGTTCCTATCAACAAGATGCCGGTATTCTTAAAACAAGCACTGCTAGCCTCTGAAGATCGTAGTTTTTATCAAAATTGGGGTATTTCATTTCGTGGTATTGTACGCGCGCTGGTCACAGATGTTTTAGCTGGAGGCTATGTTCAAGGTGGTAGCACCATTACCCAACAACTGGTTAAAAATTTATTTTTAACGCAGAAAAAAACGCTATCACGCAAGTTGCAAGGCTTGGCAATGGCCATGTTGCTAACTTTTCATTACAGTAAAGATGAAATTTTACAAGCATATATGAATGAGGTGTATTTGGGACAAAATGGCAACCATGGCGTGCATGGCTTTGGCTTAGCCAGTTTATTTTACTTTGGTCGTCCGGTGTCCAGCCTCACTTTACCAGAAGTTGCAACCTTAGTTGGGATCATTCCTGCCCCTTCTTATTTTAATCCTCAGCGTCATCCTCAGCGTGCGCTTAAGCGGCGTAATCTAGTTTTGCAGTTGATGTATCAGCAAGGAATGATTACCAAAGTACAGCTACAAAGCGCTCAAGCTGCACCGTTAGGGGTGACGATGCAATCACAGTGGGGCAGCGAGGCTTATCCGGCTTTTATGGATTTGGTTGAGCGCCAATTGCAACAAGACTATAGCCATAAAGAACTTGTTCAAGATGGCTTGCGTGTGTTTACGACATTAAATCCCTGGGTGCAAACTACTGCCAATCAAGTGATAGAAAAACGGTTGAATAACCTTGAAACTCAATATAGTTTGGAACAAGGCAAACTTGAGGCGGCTTCGGTGATTGTTGATCCGGTCAGTGCGCAGGTGCTTGCTATTGTCGGTGGGCGAGATGCTAACTATGATGGCTACAATCGCGCTTTGGATGCTAAGCGGCCAATTGGCTCTATCACTAAACCAGCGATTTATTTAACTGCGCTGGAGCAGCCTGAACAATATAATCTTGCAACACCGGTTGAAGATGCGCCAATTTACATTCAAGGTCCAGATGGTAAAGTCTGGTCACCTAAGAATTCTTCTTTGATTAGCCATGGTAAAGTGCCATTAATGACTGCTTTAGCTCATTCGTATAACGAAGCAAGTGTGAGGCTGGGTATGCAAGTGGGGCTGGCTAATGTGTTGAATACTATTCGTCATATGGGTATTAAAGCGCCGATCCAGGCTTATCCGGCGAACCTGCTTGGGGCCTATTCGTTGTCGCCTTTTCAGGTGGCAACCATGTATGAAACGATTGCCAGCGGAGGCTTTAGCATGCCGCTAAGAGCGATTACAGCGGTCACTGACATGGATGGAAAAGTGCTTGGTAGTTATGCAATCAATGTAAAGGAGCAATTTAACCCAGCAGGTATTTATTTACTGACACGAGCGATGCAGCAAGTAGGGGATACGGGTACGGGTCGTTTGTTGTATCAAATTTTACCTAAGGAATTGAACTTTGCGGGTAAAACGGGCAGTAGTCAGAACTTACGTGATGGCTGGTTTGCTGGCTTTACCGGTAATTTATTAACAGTTGTTTGGGTAGGGCGTGATGATTATGCTTCATCAGGGTTATATGGCCAACAAGGTGCAGGACATCTGTGGGCCTGGTTAATGAAAGATTTGCATGCAACGCCATTAAATCCGGTCATGCCTGAAGATATTGAATTTGCTTGGGCGAATAAGCATACCGGATTGTTAAGCCAACAGAGCTGTGAGAATGCGGTTTATGTGCCTTTTATGAAGAATTATGGACCTAAATTTGTTTCTCGGTGTGGAATCGGTGATAATGATGATGCATCCTCAACGGTAACAGCAGCTGGCGCTCTTGAGAACAAGGGTTTGTGGCATTGGCTCAAAGGGTTATTTGGTTCACAATGAAATATTCTCATTACAGTATACTGATCATATTGAGTGCGTTGCTCAGCGCGTGTGGCGGTGGTGTTAATACCCAGAATAATTTGATGCCAGCTTCTGTCGGCGCTGTGGATGGTGTGTCGCCAACCGTACTTGCTGAAGGCCCTGCAGCAATTTTAAAGCAGCAGGCGCAAAGGCAGCTGGCAGCAGGTGAGTTAAATGATGCTAATTCTTCTTTAGAGCGAGCTTTACGTTTTGCTCCACAAGATGCTGGGGTGTGGTATGAGTTTGCTCTGGTTCGTAAAGCACAGAAGCGGCCGGCGGAAGCTGTGCAAATGCTGAAAAAAGCAACGGTTTATGCTGGTGGCAATAAAAAATTACAAGAGCAAATTGCTAAGTTAGAAGCTGAGCTACAACCAAGGCAGGTTGCACGTCCTCAGCCCACTTCTTAACGATCGATCGTTAGTACATTAATAGAGCAGCATAAAGAGCTGGTTTGACCTATGTTTTTGACTGGTACACTTAAAATTTAAAAAGATAAAGATGGATTAAATTCAGGAGACTCTGTTGTTTTTATAGGGCAAAGTGCTGGATTAGTGGTATTACACATATATCGGGTGACGTTACCCACTACTGCAGTTACTTGCCAGGCGTTATCGCTGGTACTGTTATCAATGACAGCGATCTGGTCTTTTGGGTATAGCGCGAGTACATGAGTGTCTGAACCTTTAATCTCATACTCACAAAAGGGGCGTTCGCCGAGTTCTGAATAGCCTGCATTTGCATTTTCAAAGGTTATTGTAAATGGTTTACTATATGTTCTATTAGTTACTAATCCACCGTTCATTTGAAACCCTGGTTGTTGTTCACATTGGTATTGTCCTTGTTTAAATTGACAAGAAATTTGTTCGGGGCAGTAGATATCGTTAGCAAAACTAAGAGAGCTAGAAAGAAGCAGTGCTGAACCTAGAATAAATACTTTTTTCATTGTAAAAATCCTCGTGAATTATTTAAATTAAATGATTGTGGAGGATTATATTGATAGAGGAATCATAAAAAAACATAGATAAAATTTAAAAATATGAATTTTGAGTTTATATTTTGTGTTTGTGATGATTTGGTTGTTAGTTATTTTTTAATTTAGTTGAACTGCTGTTCAATTATTAATTTTTGTCCTTGAGTTTCTGCAATCCCTAGCGATATTTTAGAAAAGTTAGTACTTATTGTGCGTGATATATTATTTTTTATATTTGTTAATAAATATTCTGCTAGGCATTCCATTGTTGTATTTTTAATTGGTAAAATGGTTACTTCATCCTGTGGAAGTTTGTAAAGCATCTTATTATTGAAATAAATGGTAATATATTCGTTACTTTTCTCGTTGATGAGATAAGGACTATTTCCTTGGATAAGAATCTTTTCATCGAGGTTATCACAGGTGGATTGGATAATTTCTTTTAAGTCTGCAACTGGATACAAAAAGCCATTTTCAATTTTTTCACCTGAAAACTCAACGTCAATATAATAATTATGACCATGTAAGTTTTCTTTATCACGATTGCTGAGGATGCAAAAATGTGCTGAGCAGAAGTGAAAGCGTTCTTTAAATATTTTCAGTGTATACATAATTATTTTAAGGTGTGGTTGCTGCGAGCGGGATGGTTTTCCCTTTGCAAACATGATGGTGATGTAATGTAAAATTGCTAATAAATTCACTGATTTGGTCGGGGTTAACCGTTGTCTTTAGGTTGGGAAAAGCCTGTTGTAACATCGGGGTATCGACAGCACCTAAATTGATACAGTTGACGGTAATTTTTTCACCGAACTCAGCTTGCAAAGACTCTGTGAGTATGCTTAAGCCGCCTTTGGCGGTGCTATAGGCAGATAGACCTGGGAACTTTACGCTACCTTGAAAGCCTCCCATGCTGCTGATATTAACGACATGAGCGAGCTGAGAGCGGCAGAGTTGTTGATAAAACATACGGATTAGTTTCACTGGGGCGAGTAAGTTCGTCTCGAGGGTCGTGTGCCAATCGTTATCTGTTAGCTCAGTAAAGGGTTTATTGATTAATAAGCCGGCATTATTAATGATTGCGTCGAGTCTACCAAAAGCTTCAGTAATAAAGTTTTGTAGTTTGTTTAAATCGTTTTCTATGAGTAGATCGATAGTGAGTGGGTAGATCGTGCCGGGGGTATTTTGGCAGTCGGCTTTGAGAGCTTCCAGAGCTGCAGCAGATCGCGCGATGGCGATGATATGGCAGCTTGTTAAGCCAGCAAGGCTTTTTGCTGTATGATAGCCAATGCCAGAACTGGCCCCGGTGACTAGGATAGCTGGGCTTTTAGTACTCATGTTTGAATGTGATTCCAACAGTATCTGTCATTGCAACAGCGCTAGGTTTGCGCACGGTGATTTCGCTTGCTTTAATCTCTGGGTATTTTTTATAGATTGCAGAGGAAATCTGGTATGCGAGGGTCTCTATTAGGTTAAAGTGTTGCTGATTAATTAAGTTATTGACGAGCTGGGTAATCACAGTGTAGTCAACAGTGTCTTTGCAATCATCTGTTTCAATAGCACGCGCGATATTAAAGTCAATTGTAATATCGAACTCTAAACGTTGCTTAATCTGTTTTTCCCAGTCATGAACACCGATACTGGCCTGCTGTACTAGATTTTTGATGAATATTTGTCCGAGCATGTTTTAATCCTCATTTGAAGATATCCATGCTACCTAAGTTTGATTGAAAAAGGAACCGCTTGAAGATAGATGTGCACTGGGGTGGGGTAATCTTTAAAAGTTTAATCTTAAAACTTTAAATATATTAGGTTAGGTTTAAGGTCAAAGGTAAAATAATTGAGAGTCAGCTGAAAGTTTAGTGCTTTCAGCTGTTTGTTGTTTGCTTATTTGGCTTTTTATAGACGCAAGCCACCATCACAGTCGATAATACGGCCGGTAAAGTAGTCGTTTTCTAAAATAAATTGAGCAGCTTTGGCAATATCTTCAGGCTGCCCCATTTTTTGTAATGGAATGCTTTTTTCAATACGTTCGAGCACTTCTGGTTTTATGGTTTGGGTCATTTCGGTCGCGATAAAACCAGGGGCAATGCCGCCAACACGAATATTATAGCGAGCGAGCTCTTTGGCCCAGGTGACCGTCATTGCTGCAACACCCGCTTTGGCTGCTGTATAATTGGTCTGACCAATATTGCCTTCTTTGGAGATGCTACTGATGTTAATAATCACACCGGGGCTGCTGTTTTCAATCATCTGACGTGCAGCTTCGCGCGTGCATAAAAATACGGCGGTTAAATTAACATCAATCACAGCTTGCCAAGCTTCAAGTGACATGGTGCTGATAATGTTATTACCTTTTGCTTTAACTAATAATGCATCACGGGTAATACCTGCATTATTGATCAAACCATGTAAAGGGCCGCATTGGGATTGAGCCTCTTTGAAAAGAGTGATAACGTCGTTTTCTGAGGAAACATCTGCGGCTAGGCAAATCGCCTGCCCGCCGGCTTGCTCACAAAGCGCGGCTGTTTTATCGAGTTTACTTTTATTTAGGTCAACAAGTACGAGGGTGGCACCTGATTTTGCAAGCTGAATAGCCATTGCCTGACCCAGGCCTTGAGCTGCTCCTGTGATTACGATAGTCTTGCCCAGGATGTTCATACGTTATACTCCCCTTGTGGGTATGAGGTTTAAGCTGTATAAAATGACATGTTGCACAATTGAAGTATAGTCATTGTTTTTAGATTTAGATATTTTTATAAGTAAAGTGAGTAAGTTATGAGGTATTTCGGTGCTGTGGTTGGAATGTGGGTACATCGGCGCTGGTTGAAGAAGTGCTTAGTCCAGCACCATGTATCATGTGTGACTCAATTAAGTGCAGGTCAGCTACATGCAAAGAATGTCAAAGTATTAGCCTTAGATTATGATGGTGTTTTGGTCTCGCATGGGCGTACTGAGTTAACAGCAGAGTATCAAAACTGGTTGGCAAGTTTAATCGATGAGTTTAAAGGTGAAGTTTGTATTTTATCGAATAAGCCAGAAATGGTTCGCGAGCTGTATTTACAAAAAAAATTCCCAAGCGTTGGCTTTATTGTGGATGTAGAGAAAAAGCCATCACCACAAGGATTATTGCATATTGCGGCACATTATGGCGTTCAACCAGAAGAGATTTTGTTGGTGGATGACCGGCTACTCTGTGGTATGCTGGCTGTGGCACGGGCTAAAGCACAGGGTGTGTATATTGACAAGCCGCTGACTGAATTCTCTAGTGCATTTTTATGTGAAAGTTTTTTTGCCTCATTAAGAGTGTGGGAGCGTTGGAGTGTTAGATTACTGACTTTATTTTATGGGTCGTAGTTTTGAGTGGTCATGGATGATGAAAATAAGTGAATTTAGTTGAAATTTTAATTGCATTAACTATTGTTAGTGTGATGCTCATGAGCGTGCAGGTCATCAGTCAGCTGAGCTTACAAACTGGGCAGGCCCTTGTGCGTCAACACGCACGTTTCTTGTTGTCAGAGGTTATTGCTGAGCAACAGGCTGCCAGGCGTTATGCATTAAATCAAACGACTTTACAGGGATTGTGGCAACAGCGGATTAGTGCGCGGTTGCCTTTGGGACAATTGCATCAGAGCCAAGGTCATTTGATGCTCACCTGGGGGCAGCGAATTATTGGAGAGCGCACAAGTTGTCAGCAAGCTTTTAGTCCTTGTTTGGATGTGGTGATAGCAAATACTTGAATATACATAAGCAGCGTGGCTTAAGTCTTATTGAAATGATGATTGTGCTGTTACTTGGTAGTCTTATCATTGGGATTACAGGGATGCTTTATACACGTGCAAGTCATGCTGCAAAGTCAGCATATCAGCAACTTAATGCAGCACGTAAGGTCGCCGTAGGGGTACAGTTATTTATTAATGAACTACACAAGTTAGAGGGTCTTTCTCCTTTAAATTGCCCAAGACCTGAACTGCAATTTCATTTTTCTCATGTAATGGCCTCTTCATGGTTTGGTTTAGCTGATTCGCAGGTGCAATTAGTTAAAATTTATCATGCAGAGGATCAAAAGTTAGTAGAACTGGGGATTAATGCTCTGGCTGGCACGGAGGTTTTGGCTGCTTATATCCCTATTGCTAGTCTGAATTATCTAGAATTTTCTGCGAAAGCTGGTGAGACTCGCTTGCGCTTGCATCATGCTGAAAATCCGAGTGTTCAAGGGGCTTTGTGGTTGCTGGCAAATTGCCAAGTTAATTTGCTGCTTGCAGGATATAGCTATCGTAGTAATCTCATTTTGGACCACACTTTAGATCATGATGTGGTGGCAGGAGCCATGGTATGGCCGTTAGAGTTGCACGTATTTTATATTGCTAAGATAGCAACCGGTCAATCTGTGCTGTTTATGCGTGATGATAGCGGCCGACATGAGCTTGTTGTTGGGATTGATCAGTTGCAGTTTGAATATGGTTGGGCAGACTCGGGAGCATTGCTGTGGACTGATATGGTAATAGGCACAGGGCAACTGGCTTTGGTCAAGATTAAACTGGCAGCGGATAGTGTCATTGAGGAAGGTGAGGTTGCGATTTGATGTCCGATGTATTTGACCAAAAAGGTTCTGTGCTTTTGGTAATAATTGCTATGAGTG
The DNA here is from genome assembly GCA_001644975.1 of Piscirickettsiaceae bacterium NZ-RLO1. Lineage (GTDB taxonomy): Bacteria > Pseudomonadota > Gammaproteobacteria > Piscirickettsiales > Piscirickettsiaceae > Piscirickettsia. The sequence goes on along the minus strand of LVCQ01000011.1, from coordinate 1,748 downwards.
CCCTTTTGAGCTTATTAATTTTACAGTTTGCAAAACATATTGAGCTTACGGTTAAAGCGAATCAGGCAGGCGTATTTGGCTTGCAAAAACAGTTCGTGCAACCAGTGAATATTTCTAAGGTGCAGGCGTGTATTGATTTAAAGCAAATATCTTGTGAGGGTGTTATGATTCACTTTATTGCTGAAGATTCGCGTTTTGCATATTATCGATTAGAGTCTCAGACAGAGAATATCGATGCGATTTTTGCAGTTGCTTTGACAGAGCAGAACGCATTAAATAAAGAGTAGAAAGATTTTTAGATTAAATGATCATGATAAATGCAGATGATGAAATAAAGACAGTGGCTATGAGAATGATGAAAAAACAGTTATTTACTTGCAATTTCCAAGCTATTTCAGGTGTTGGAAAAAGTCTTGGTGTTGTCGTACTTGCTGGTATATTGGCAGCATGTGCGACTGCAACACCACAAAACCCAGACCCATATGAAAAATACAACCGATCGATGTATCGCTTTAATGCAAAAATGGACCATGCAGTTTTAAAGCCTGTTGCGAAGGGGTATACAGCGGTGACACCTCAGGTTGTTCGCACTGGAGTGACTAATTTTTTTGAGAATGTCCATCAAGTACCAACGATTATGAATGACCTGCTACAGGGTGAATTTAAGATTGCAGGTTGGGATACTTTGCGCCTGGTTATGAACTCTACTTTAGGGTTGTTTGGTTTAATTGATGTGGCCGGAGCGACAGGGATTCACCATCATGATCAGAACTTTGGTTTAACTTTGGCAAAGTGGACGGGTAATAAATCTGATTCTCCTTATTTTATTTTGCCTTTATTAGGGCCATCAACGGTGAGAGGGGCGCTTGGTACACCGGTAGATTTTGTTTCTAACCCTATCTCCTATGTTGAGCCTGCGGGACTTTCTTATGGTTTGACTGGCTTATGGGCTATTAATAAGCGCGCAGGGTTTTTAGGGAATGAAAAAGTGCTCAATGCGCTCACGTTAGATCCTTACCTTGCACAGCGCAATGCCTATTTGCAATTGCGTGAGCAACAGTTGCAAAACAGTGGTAAAAGTCCGTTTATGCCTTATACCATCTGGAGCTATCAGTATGAATTATCTGATGAGCCGAGTGAGTAAAGTATTTCTTGTACCTTAACGGCTGGTGAAGAGTAAACATTTATAGTTAGGGTGGGGGTAGCTAGCGACTGCTTAAGCAATCGCTTGAATCCCTCCGGCAATGATAAAAAGAGTGTCGCTTTCTTGGAAGCTACGGTTGACTTTGACTTGTGCCTCTAATGGGGGAATATAGTTACCATTGGGTTCTAAGGCAACGTCAATTAGGCTGCCAACAGGAATATCAATGTTTGTTTCAAATAAGATGCCACCACCACTTAAATTTTGGCAGATGCCTTGATAAAGCTCTTCACGGTTTGGAAGCGTAAAGCGGAGCTTTGCTTGAGCATCAAGGCGAATGTACTCGCGCTTCTCTTCATACTCAACCATGTGTGTTGCCTTCCCTATTTTATCGGTTGTATCCATCCTTCCTTACCCTAAGTTTTGTTGATCTTTATCGTGCTGTCAATTTTTACGCCAATCAAAAAGGCCAGTGTGTGGGTGTAATAAAGCCACGGCTTTGTTCTTGCAGAGTTTTACCGAGCTCACACACTAATATAGGCGTAGATTGTGTGTCAAAATAATCCAAACAATAGTGGTAGAGCTCTATGAGAGTGAGGGGCGGACG
>LVCQ01000010.1 GCA_001644975.1 Piscirickettsiaceae bacterium NZ-RLO1 | reverse complement strand
TCTGTGAAAACACCTGAACTAGATTCAGGCATGATTGATTCAACAGTGGTTCGAGCTCATGCTTGTTCTGCAGGATATAAAAAAAGATAAAGGGATTAACCAAGCTTTAGATCGTAGTTGTGGAGGCTTCAGTACAAAAGTCCATGTTTTAACTGAGGGATTGGGTTATCCTATAGATTTTGTACTGACACGAGGGCAAGCACATGATGCTCCTCAGGCATTGGGATTACTCACTTCAATAAGGTTTGATCAAATTATTGCTGATAAAGCTTATGATGACATAAAAATAAGAGAGCTGATTACTAATAAGGGCTCTAAATGTGTTATTCCTTCTAAATCAAATAGGGCTAATAAATTTTACCATGATCAGCATGTTTACAAAGAAAGGCACTTGGTAGAGTGTTGCATTGGCAAGTTAAAGCAATTTAGAAGGGTTTTTTCACGTTTTGAAAAAAGAGCTTGCAGATATTTATCCTTTTTGAAAATTGCAAGCACCATCTTATGGCTAAGGTGAAATGTCAACGGGGCCTAATTTATTAAAATTTTTCCACAGTAAAACTTCCGATAATTAGGATGTAGAAAATATTAACACACCAAATCAATTTGATATTTTAAACGCAGAAATCGCTTTAATTAATTGAGCTGACTTTACTTTTAATACCGCAGCGGATTCAGAAGCCTGATTGGTATTTTTCTTTAAGGACTCAATCCCTGACAAACTGCCTAACATCGACTGAGATACCGCAATAGTTTTGTCATTTTGCAAGACAATTGCATCAACCACATGTTGAGTAGCGGCATTCACCTCATAGGCACTATCAATAATTAAATCAAGGATCTCACCTGCTTCAGCCACCTCTTCAACCCCTTGCAATACCCACCCAACCCCCTCATGCATTGCACATGTTGTTTGCTGGACTTCATTATTAATCGCTTCAAGCACAGGGGCAACCTCCCGAGTTGCCTCTTCTGTTTCTATTGCAAGTTTTCTCACTTCCTCAGCAACAACAGCAAATCCACGTCCTTTCGGTCCTGCCCGTGCTGCCTCAATCGCTGCATTTAAAGCAAGCAAATCGGTCTGCTTAGTAATTGAACCAATCACCTCAATAATATCGGTAATTGAATCACCGAGTCCGGCTAACTTTTCCAAACTCGCAGCAGAATGATGTACAGCCAAACTAATACTGTTCATATTGACCATATTACGACGAACGATCTCACCACCACGACCTGCAGCCATAGAAGATTCAGTTGAGCACTGCGCTGCATAAGAAACAATATCCTCAATGGCTTGATTTAAGTCTTCTATATCATAAATAGCACGACTGACAAGCTGTAATGAGCTCGCCTGACTATCGACTTGAGCGTCAATATTAAAATTCGCTTTCGCAATATGGCCAGTTTCTTCTGTCATTTTATCCGCATCACTAGCGACTTTTTTAATCATCTGGCCCACTTTATAAGCAAAGCGATTAAAGTCATCGCCTAGGGCAGCAATTTCCGGGCTGAACCCTTGCACGTTAACACGTTGAGATAAGTCCCCCTCACCATCAGAAAGAGTGCCAATTGCACTTTTAATCTTTTCCAAAGGATCAATAATAATATGGTTCAACAAAAAAGCGATACAAAATAGTAAAATCACATTAAGAAGAATAATCTGAATAATATTGCTCAGCAAATAATCGTCCAGCTTATCTAAAACAAGCTGCTCATCAATATAAATATAAAGTTTACCTAAGGTGTAATCTTTTTTATGATCTTTATACATGATGTTACGCACTGCAAAGCTTTCTAACATTTTTATTTTTTTGGGCATCGATTGCACCTGCCCGTGCTTTTTATAAAACCCGATCATTGGGCGGTGAGTTGGATAAATAACAACACCTGCAATATGTTTGGACAACATTTCAGCCTTTAATAAAGAGAGTACTTGTAACTCATCCGCATTCCACATGGGTCCTGCAATACTCTTACTTAAACGCTCAGCAGTTGCGACAACCTCCTCCTCAAGCTGTTCATGAAGCGCCGCTTTATAACTATTAAAATTTAACACACCAAAAACAAATAAGACTGCAGTTAAAGTAAGAGCCAAGGCTAAATAAAACTGCAAACGTAGCCCTCGCGCACGAACAAATGAAATAATTTTTATATATTTTATATTTTTAAATAAATTAGATATCACTCTCCTAACCCATTGCTCTCTCTCGTCTCAAGCCACAGCGACTTCTCTGCGCCTAACCCCAAGTATAGTGAAAGAAAGTAATATTAATACAAAGTGATATTTTAAAATTAGCTGTTTTAAAGATTAACTATTTGCTAAGTGATTTAATCTCGGTACGCACTGGTGATATCAAACTTGAAAAATCATCAATCAATACCAGTGCAAAGATTAGTCAGCTTAACAACCATCAGTCTTCTTTATAAATTGCATCAGCCGTATTAATCGCTTCATTAATTAATCGATCAACACTCTTTAGAATTTGATCACGTGAGCCTTTAGTATGCTGAGTGGTTGAGCCAATCAGCATACCCAAACTGCTTGCCATCAGCGTTGCGATCATATTCGGATCCTCAGTCATGCTAACTAAGCCATGCTGTTTCATCTCAGCAATCACTGCACTGGTCACACCCTCAGTAAGTGCTAGAAATTTTTCAATATCAAGCTTATTGTCACTTTCACTCATTATTTTTCCCCAAAAATAAAAGCCGGACGCAATGCCCGGCTCTTTATAAAGAATCTAACAGTCAGCCGTCTCTTACCAGCCTGTTATTTCTTTAATCGCTTGACCTAGTTGCGTCGGTGCTTTGACAGTACGCACACCCGCCGCTTCAAGCGCTGCAAACTTCTCAGCCGCCGTGCCTTTACCACCAGAGATAATTGCACCGGCATGGCCCATACGTTTGCCAGCAGGCGCTGTCACACCCGCAATATAAGATACAACCGGCTTGGTCACATGGTGTTTAATAAATTCAGCCGCTTCTTCTTCAGCCGATCCACCAATTTCACCCACCATAATAATCGCTTCAGTTTGTGGGTCTTTTTCAAACATCTCTAAAATATCGATGAATGTAGAGCCTGGAATTGGGTCACCACCAATACCGACACACGTCGATTGACCAAAGCCTAAGTCAGTCGTTTGTTTTACCGCTTCATAAGTTAATGTACCAGAGCGTGAAACAATACCAACTTTACCTGGCAAATGAATATGGCCTGGCATAATCCCAATTTTGGACTCACCCGGTGTAATCACACCTGGGCAGTTTGGCCCAATTAAGCGCGCATTGGTATTTTTCTCGATATACTCTTTAGCATCAAGCATATCTAATACAGGAATACCTTCAGTAATACACACGATCAATTGAATGCCGGCATCAGCCGCTTCCAAGATAGCATCTTTACAAAATGGCGCAGGAACATAAATAACCGAGGCTTCTGCACCTGTTTTCTCAACCGCTTCTGCTACAGTATTAAACACTGGCAAACCTAAATGCGTCTCGCCTCCTTTACCTGGCGTGACACCGCCGACCATATTCGTGCCGTATTCAATGGCTTGTTCTGAATGGAATGTACCTTGCTTCCCGGTGAAGCCTTGACAAATAACTTTCGTATTTTTGTTTAATAAAACACTCATGGCTCACCCTTATTTAACAGCACTAACAATTTTTGTCGCAGCATCATCAAGATCAGATGCTGGCGTAATATTCAAGTTACAGCTCGCAAGCTTTTTCGCACCTGCTTCTGCATTGTTCCCTTCTAAGCGTACAACGACCGGCACATTCACATGTACCTCTTCAACCGCAGCAATAATGCCTTCGGCAATCATGTCGCAACGAACAATACCACCAAAAATATTAACTAAAATACCTTTGACACTAGTATCCGATAAAATAATTTTAAACGCTTCTGCAACACGCTCTTTGGTCGCACCACCACCGACATCTAAGAAGTTGGCTGGGCTACCGTCATGCAGTTTGATCACATCCATCGTTGCCATCGCCAAGCCAGCACCATTGACTAAACAGCCAATATCACCATCAAGAGCAATATAGTTTAAATCCCACTCCGCAGCACGCGCTTCACGCTCATCTTCTTGGGTCGCATCACGCATCTCTTGAATTTTTGGCTGACGATATAAGGCATTGCCATCGATATTAATTTTGCCATCTAAGCAATGTAAATTCCCTTCTTTAGTAATCACAAGCGGGTTAATTTCTAATAGAGCAAAGTCATAGTCTAAAAACATGTTCGCAAGACCTAAAAAGACCTTGGTAAATTGCTTAACTTGATTAACATTTAAGCCCAATTTAAAACCAACATTACGCGCTTGATACGCTTGTGGCTCAACTAGCGGGTCAATTTCTACTTTAAAGATTTTCTCAGGCGTTTCTTCAGCCACTTTTTCAATTTCAACACCGCCCTCAGTCGATGCCATAAAAGTCACACGACGTGTTGCCCGATCAACCACCGCACCTAAATACAGTTCACTATCAATATCAGTGCAAGACTCAACCAAAATCTTATGAACCGGCTGACCTTTTTCATCTGTTTGATACGTAACTAAGTTTTTTCCTAGCCAATGACTAGCAAAGTCTTTAATTTCATCTTTTGATGATGCAAGCTTTACCCCACCGGCTTTACCACGGCCGCCAGCATGCACTTGCGCTTTCACCACCCACATATTACCGCCGATTTGGTCAGCTGCGCGGACAGCTTCATCGATGCTGCTCGCCACAACACCTTTAGAGACAGGAAGGCCATACTCAGCAAAAAGCTGCTTTGCCTGATATTCATGTAAATTCATGACAGTTGATTCCTCAAACAAAAAGATCGATTGAAATGTTTAACCGAATTTAATTGTGTCACAAACATATTCTTTAGAGTTTACAACCTAAATTAAAGTTCATGACACAATCGTTTATACGTTCAACAACATACGAGCTGGATCTTCCAGCATTTCTTTGACGCGGACCAGAAAGCGCACAGAACTTGCACCATCGATAATCCGGTGATCATAAGACAGGGCGATATACATCATTGGACGAATGACAATTTCACCTTTCTCAACCACTGCACGCTCAACGATGTTATGCATCCCTAAGATTGCACTTTGTGGTGGATTAATAATCGGCGTTGACATCATCGAACCAAAGGTTCCGCCATTGGTGACAGTGAAGGTGCCTCCCATCATATCTTCCATTGCCAATTTGCCATCACGCGCCTGATAGGCATAATCAATAATTGCAGACTCAACACCTGCAAAGCTTAATTGATCAACATTGCGTATCACCGGCACCACAAGGCCACGCGGTGATGAAATCGCAACACCAATATCGTAATAATTATGATATAAAATATCAGTCCCATCGACAGAGGCGTTGACTTCTGGAAACTCTTTTAAAGCCACGACACAGGCTTTTAAGAAAAAGGACATAAAACCCAGACGGGCATCATGGTCTTTTTCGAATTTATCTTTGTACTGTTTACGCAGATCCATGACTGGCTTCATATTAATTTCATTAAACGTAGTCAGAATCGCATTATTATGCTGTGCCTCTAATAAGCGCTCAGCCACCCGTGCACGTAACCGCGACATTGGCACACGCTTTTCTAAACGTCCAGCAGCCTCTGGCGCGACACCTAAGATACTCGAAACATCAACCCCTTCACCGACTTTTCGGCGTAACGATGGACTTAAATGCCCTTCAACCTCAGGTGCTTTAGCAGGTGCAGATGCTGTCGATTTTGCCGCAGGCGCTGCTTGCGCAGTAGGCTGAGGCTGACTTTCAGTCGCAGGGGCCGCGCTTTGTTCCTTAGCCACAGCGCCTTCTTTAATGGTGCCAAGTAACTGCTCAGCAACGACAGTGTCTCCTTCATTCGCCGCAATCGCTTCTAATACGCCATCCGCCGGTGCTGGAACCTCAAGAACAACTTTATCCGTTTCAATCTCAACAATAGTCTCTTCCTGCTCAACCGCTTCACCGGGTTGTTTATGCCAAGCGACAATCGTACCATCAGTTACAGACTCTGGAAAAACAGGTGTTTTTATTTCAACAGAAGACATGGTCTATTCCTCAAACTTTTACTAAATTTAGTGCATCGCACACCAAACGCTCTTGTTCTATTGCATGCACCTTAGGATAGCCCTCGGCAGGCGCCGCCATAGCTGGACGCCCAGCGTAATGCAATTTACGATCTTCACCAATGACAGTGCGAATATGGTGCTGGCTTTGATACCAGGCACCCTGGTTTCTTGGCTCTTCCTGACACCAGATAAAATCCTTCACATGGACATAAGGCGTAAGCACTTTTTCCAACTCAGCTTCAGGAAAAGGATAAAGCTGCTCGATACGAATAATCGCAACGTCTTTTTGATCACTATTGCGTCGTTTTGACAGTAAATCATAATAGACTTTACCACTACACAGGACGACTCGATTGACCTGTTTGGCATCTAAGTCATCAATTTCAGGGATAATATTATGATAGTAACCATGCGCTAAGTCATCTAAAGAAGAAACAGCCAAAGGTGAACGCAGTAAGCTCTTGGGCGTCATCACGATCAATGGCTTGCGGCACTTACGCACCATTTGGCGACGAATTAAGTGATAAATTTGCCCAGGCGTAGTCGGCACACACACTTGGATATTATGCTGGGCAGACAGCTGTAAAAAGCGCTCCAACCGTGCTGAAGAATGCTCTGGACCTTGGCCCTCAAAACCATGCGGTAATAACACTGTCAAACCACAAAGCCTACCCCACTTTTGCTCGCCTGAACTGATAAACTGGTCAAACACCACCTGAGCACCATTAGCAAAGTCACCAAACTGGGCTTCCCAGATCGTCATCGCCAGTGGCTCTGCGGTCGCATGGCCATATTCATAGGCCAACACAGCTTCTTCAGAGAGCAATGAATCAATCACAATGAACTTACCCTGCTTATCAGCAAGGTGCTCAAGTGGGTAATAGGTTGCATCATTCTCTTGATTATGCAAAGCGGCATGACGATGTGAGAACGTACCACGACCACAATCTTGGCCGGCAAGACGCACATCAAAGCCTTCTGCCAGTAAACTTGCGTAGGCTAGATTTTCAGCATAACCCCAATCAATAGGCTCTTGACCTAAGGTCATCTGCCCCCGCTTATCCAGTGTTTTTTTCACCTGCGGCTGTAATTTAAAGTCTTCAGGAAGCTGTTCCATACGCTTAACCAACGCCTGTAACTTCTCTTTCTGCAGACTATTATCATACGGAGTATCCCAATCATTACCAATATAAGGTCCCCAATCAGCCGCATGATCACGCAGATTTACACCCTCAATAACACCCGGTGCAACAACGCGGCCAGCTTCTAATGCGGCACGATAGTCTTTATTGATTTTATCAACATCCGCACGCTCAAATTCACCCGATTGCATAAGCGCCTCGGCATACATTTTACGTGTCGTCGTTTGCTTGCGAATGACTTTATACATTAAAGGCTGGGTCGCTGACGGCTCATCGGATTCATTATGGCCGTGACGACGGTAACAGACCATATCAATGACCACGTCTTTATTAAACGTTAAGCGATAATCAAGCGCGAGCTGAGCAACAAAAAATACTGCTTCAGGGTCGTCCCCATTCACATGGAATACCGGCGCAGATGACATTTTAGCAATATCAGTACAGTATTCACCTGAACGCGAGCAACGAGGATCGGTAGTAAAGCCCACTTGATTATTAATCACCACATGAATCGTACCACCGATGTTGTAACCGCGCGTGTGTGACATGGCAAAGGTTTCCATCACCACCCCTTGCCCAGCAAACGCCGCATCACCATGCACTTGTATCGATAGAACTTGATTACGCTGCACATCACCACGACGCATTTGCCGTGCTCGTACAGAACCTGCCGCAACAGGTGAAACAATTTCTAAATGCGACGGGTTAAAGGCCAATGCTAAATGCACTGGACCACCGGCTGTCTCAACATCCGATGAAAAACCTTTATGATACTTGACATCACCACTACCATGAACAGCTATGCTTTGCTCAAATTCGCCAAACAATTGCTCAGGTGATTTACCTAATAAATTAATTAAGGCATTTAAACGACCACGGTGGGCCATGCCTAAAATTACTTCACGCGCACTTTTACTGCCCGCACGTTGAATCATTTCATCCAGCAGGGGAATTAAGCTCTCGCCCCCTTCTAGTGAGAAGCGTTTTTGGCCAACATACTTTAAACCCAGGTATTTTTCCAGGCCTTCTGCTGCAGTCAAACGCTCTAAAATGCGGTGCTTTTCTTCACGATTGAGCTTAGGCTGGGCATGAACCGTTTCTAAGCGCTTTTGTATCCACTCACGCTCTTGCTGATCAACAATATACATATACTCACTGGCAATATGGCCACAGTAAGTTTTGCGCATAATGCCAATAATATCTTTCAGCTTTGAAGGCTGCGTATTTAAACCCTCGATTGCAAAAGACATCTCAAGATCATTGACCGTTAAACCATGATATTCTGGTGTTAACTCAGCCATTTTATGATTACGCGGTCGTTTCAGTGGATCAAGCTCTGCTTCAAAATGCCCTAAATAACGGTAACTGTTAATTAAGCTTTTCACTCGGGCTAAAGCCGAGGATTCATCCGACAGCACGCCAATCCCCGTCGCCTGTTGCGCTAAGGATTGGAATGCAGCTCTTACCTCTGAATGAGGAATTTCTGAACTTTGACTTTCTTGTTTTAATTTGGCAAAGTAATTTTGCCACTTTTCATCAACACTCTTTGGATCCTTAATATATTGCTCATAAAGATCCTCAACGTAAGAGCTACTACCTGCATCCAAAAACGCAGTAGCTTCTAGCTCCTTTAATAAAGATTCTCGCATGTTGGCGCCTCGACTTAATCATCATGCGTTATTAATATGTCCCCTAACATTACATGAAAAATGGGCACGCTGCCCACTTTTCTGCAACCTCATCACTGAGCTTTTATTATACCGCTTTTTTCAGCATCATCGAACGAATGTGGCCAATCGCTTTGGTAGGATTTAAGCCTTTTGGACACACATCCACACAATTCATAATGCCTCGACAACGAAATAAACTAAATTGATCTTCTAATCCGGCTAAACGTTCATCAACATGGCCTTCACGACTATCGATTAAAAAGCGATACGCCTGTAATAATCCTGCCGGACCAACAAATTTATCAGGGTTCCACCAAAATGACGGGCAGGAAGTAGAACAGCATGCACATAAAATACATTCATACAAACCATCTAACTTTTCACGCTCTTTTGGTGATTGCAAACGCTCTTTTGCTGGTGCTTCTCCAGCAGGTGTTAAATAGGGTTTAACCCGCTCATACTGCTTATAAAACGGCTTCATATCAACGACCAAATCACGAATGACCGGCAACCCAGGCAAAGGTCTAATCACAATGGGTCCTTTTAACTCAGATAGATGAGTCACACAGGCTAAGCGATTTTTACCATTGATATTCATGCCATCAGAACCACAAACGCCCTCACGACAAGAACGACGAATTGCAATCGTCTGGTCTTCTTCCTTTAAGCGTTCTAACGCATCAAGCACCATCATATCTGAACCTTTTGGAATATCCAGATTATATTCTTGCATATAAGGGGCTTTATCTACATCCGGGTTATAGCGATAAACTTTAAATTTCATTGCAATCTCCCCTTAATAAACACGTGGTTTTGGTGGAAATGCATCCACTTTATTCGGTTTACGATTTACTTCACGATAGCTAATTTTATGATCACCAGAAAAATACAGCGTATGTTTTAGCCAGTTTTCATCATCACGTTCAGGATAATCTTCACGACTATGCGCACCACGGCTTTCTGTGCGAACCACTGCAGAGTGCGCTGTCGCTAAGGCGGTATTCATCAGGTTATCCAACTCCAGCGCTTCAATCCGTGTGGTGTTAAAGCTTTGGCTATGATCATCCATTTTCGCCGTTTTTAAGCGCTCACTGAGCTCTTCTAATTTTTTTAGGCCGTCACGCAATGCCTGTTCTTGACGGAACACACCAAAATCTTGCTGCATCACCCGCTTCATCTCATGACGAATCACCTGAAAACTCTCACCTGTTTTCGCTTCATTCCAGCGGTTCATCCGAGACAGTGCCTGTTCTAAATCACTCTCGCTGATATCTTCCAAGGCAAAATCATTGATATTTTCAGCAATATGTTTGCCTGATGCCCGACCAAAGACCACCAAATCCAACAATGAGTTAGAACCTAAACGGTTGGCTCCATGCACAGAAACGCAGGCACATTCACCAATGGCATACAGCCCGGGGATAATATGATCTTGACCTTTACCATCTTGTGTAATCGCCTGGCCATGGACATTCGTTGGCACCCCACCCATCATATAGTGACAGGTCGGCACAACGGGAATTGGCGCTTTAATTGGATCAACATGAGCAAAGGTCATGGATAATTCACGAATCCCTGGCAAACGTTTATTAATAATATCTTCACCTAAGTGAGTTAAATCAAGCTTAACATAATCTACACCTTCAGGATTATAACCATTGCCTTCACGTAGCTCCAAAGAAATTGCTCGCGAAACAACATCACGTGAGGCTAAATCTTTTGCATTCGGCGCATAGCGCTCCATAAAGCGCTCACCATTTTTATTAATTAAAAAGCCACCTTCACCACGACAACCTTCTGTCACTAATACACCCGCGCCAGCGATGCCGGTTGGGTGAAATTGCCAGAACTCCATATCCTGCACAGGGACATTCGCCCGCAAAGCCATGCCCACACCATCACCGGTATTAATAAACGCATTCGTCGTTGATTCATAAATACGCCCCGCCCCGCCGGTAGCCAGAATCGTCGTTTTTGAACGGAAAAAGGCGGTTTCACCACTTTCTATCGAAATCGCAATGACTCCAGCAATCGCACCATTTTGTGCTTTAACCAAGTCAACAGCATACCATTCGTTATAAAAGTTGGTATTCACCCGAACGTTTTGTTGATACAGCGTATGTAACAAAGCATGGCCAGTACGGTCTGCTGCTGCACAAGTGCGCTGAGCGATTTTCTCACCGTAGTTCATGGTCTGACCACCAAATGCTCGCTGATAGATGCGACCATTATCTAAGCGCGAGAACGGCATGCCCATATGGTCAAGCTCATACATAGCTTGCGGTGCCATCTCACACATATATTCGATAGAGTCCTGATCACCGATATAGTCAGATCCCTTGACGGTATCGTACATGTGCCAACGCCAATCATCTTTATGAACATTACCTAAAGCTGCAGCCATGCCCCCTTGAGCTGACACTGTATGCGAACGTGTGGGAAAAACTTTCGTTACCACCGCGATATTTAAGCCCGCTTGCCCTAACTCATAGGCCGCACGCAAACCAGCCCCACCGGCGCCCACGACAACGGCGTCGAAATCATATGTTGCAATTGTCATGAATTATACACCCCAGATAATTTGAATCGTCCAGACAACGTAAACGAAAATTACTAAAATAACAGAGACTTGAAGAATTCCGCGTAACACACCACACTTAATATAATCAGTAAATACCGTCCACAAACCAATCCAAGCATGCGCAGCTAAACTCAATACTGCTAATAATGTAAAAATACGCATACAGGTCTGTGAAAATAACGCTTTCCAAGTGCCATAATCAACCTGTGGATGAACAATAAAAAAGCCAACAAGAAATAATACATAAACAGCGAGAATAACTGCCGAAACTCGCTGGATAAACCAGTCTTTTAACCCACTTTTTGCAAAGCCTGTTATTGTACTCACCATAGCCAATACCCCAATGCAACAATTAATACTATGGATAGAGCAAGAACAAGCATTGCTCCTGCACGCCCACCTTGTTTAGTTTCGCCGATCCCCATATCCATTAACAAATGGCGTACTCCAGCAATCAGGTGATACATCAATGCAGACAGAAACACCCAGACCCCAAACTTCACCCAAGCAGAGCCCAATATCTGTGTTATAGATTTAAATCCAGCCTCTGACGCTAAAGACTGCTCTAACCCCCATAGCAATAAGGCGATTAAGATAAAAACAAGAATCCCAGAAATTCGGTGTAAGATCGATGAAATGGCGGTAATAGGCATGCGAATCGTTGTAATATCAAGATTCACGGGTCGCTTATCACTCATGAAAAATCCCCTTAAGTTAATTATACTTTTAAGCCATACCCCAAAACTTGGCTCAAATTTAACGCAATTTACATAGATTTCAGTTTTGCGCTGCTACATTTTAACAGAGCCTTGATTCTACGCATACTCTTTTACACATACATAAAAAGTATGATGAAATCAGCAGGTTTTGCAATGTCCCACACAACCACAACGGCGGATTATAGGCAATTTTTACTCAGGTTTAAACCGGCAACAGTCACAATAACAAATGATCAAAAACATAAATCTACGCTTTGCCTTGCCATTCAATGGATTGACTGTGATTTTCTATAACCTTAAAAAATCCTAACAGCTCCGTTAAGTTAATAATACTTACATAAATAAGAAGTTTTTGATAATCTAACTATCGCACTGCAGCATTTAAATTTAACTATTAACTTAACTTTGTGTTATGTGTATTAGACTTATTAACTAAACCATACTAAATAACTAAAAAAATATAGCCCATAAAAATAACTCACACAGTTAACTATAAAAATATAATAATCTCGATAAAGTAGCGGTCTTAGTTTCAGCTATATATTTAGAGTTATTGGTTAATTTTGCTTTATGAGCAGCGTTGTAGTATAAAATGCATAGCAAAACTACTGCATAGCAGCACCTTTATCATTAAAGTCAAAATCTCGGTAGTTAAACTAGAATTAAAGTAATTTGTGTGCGGCTTGCCTTTACCTTCAATGAGGTAACTCGCACAACAACACGAGGAGGTTCTCAATGACCAAATCAGCCAAATTGACACTCGACGGTAATAACGTCGAATTTCCAATCCACAGTGGCACACTCGGCCAAGATGTTATTGATATTAAAGCACTCGGTAAAACTGGCCATTTTACCTACGACCCAGGCTTTACTGCCACTGCATCCTGTGACTCTAAAATCTGCTTTATCGATGGAGGCAAAGGTCAACTCCTGTATCGTGGCTACACGATTGAAGACCTAGCTGACAAATCAAATTTTGTTGAAACTGTTTACCTGTTGCTCAACGGCGAATTACCGAATCAAACCGAACTCAATCAATTTAAAAGCCAACTGGCTGAGCACCAAAACACCCCAGATATCATTGAGAATATTTTCAAAGGGTTTAATAAAGACGCTCACCCCATGGCTATGCTGAACGCTGCAGTCAGCGCACAATCTGCTTTCTACCATGATCAAGCACGCATCAACGATAAAGACTATCAATATGAAGCAGCACTTAACTTAGTGGCTCAAATTCCTGC
Organism: Piscirickettsiaceae bacterium NZ-RLO1; assembly: GCA_001644975.1. Taxonomy (GTDB): domain Bacteria; phylum Pseudomonadota; class Gammaproteobacteria; order Piscirickettsiales; family Piscirickettsiaceae; genus Piscirickettsia. Next base: position 28,243 of record LVCQ01000010.1, on the reverse strand, counting down.
ACTCTCAGCAATGTGCTATCGCCACAGTGAAGATCTACCATTTATTGCACCGCGTAGCGACCTTAACTACGCAGAAAACTTTTTAAACATGATGTTTGGCTCCGCTGAAAATGGTGGAAAAATCAACTCAACATTTGCCGATGCGATGGACAAGATTTTTATCCTCCATGCAGAGCATGAGCAAAATGCCTCAACATCAACGGTACGCAATGTCGGCTCAACAGGTGCTAACCCTTATGCATCTATCGGCGCAGGAGTTGCAGCACTATGGGGACCTGCACATGGGGGTGCCAATGAAGCCGTTGTCAACATGCTACTTGAAATCGGCGATGAATCTAATATTGAAGACTATGTCGCACGTGCTAAAGACAAAAATGACCCATTTCGTCTTATGGGCTTTGGCCACCGTGTCTATAAAAACTTTGACCCACGTGCGCACGTTCTACGCGATGCCTGTGCTTCAGTCCTTGCAGAGCTTGGTGATAGTAATAATCAGTTACTTAAAATTGCCAAAAAACTAGAATCCATTGCCTTAGAAGATAGCTACTTCGTTGAACGTAAGCTCTATCCAAACGTTGATTTCTATTCAGGCATTATTCTACGTGCTTTAGGCATTCCAACAACCATGTTTACCGTCTTATTTGCTTTGGCGCGCACCAGTGGCTGGGTTTCACATTGGATTGAACTCATTAATGCCGATAACTTCCGCATCACTCGCCCACGTCAGCTTTATTTAGGTTATGATCAGCGACCATTTAAAGAGATGAACCAACGCTAATAGATTTAAGTCTCGAAACATCTTAATTTTTAGGTAGGCGGCAATTTACTATATCGCCTATCTAAGTCATCAAAACTAAAGAACAAAACTCCATTAAAGAGCTCAGGTTATTTTTCAGCTTTGACAGCTGTGGTAAATTCAGTTAGCATTAATCCACTATGAAAAATTGTTCTGCTTTAATTTTACCCCTCTATTGTTGTTGTTCTTGCTGCTGCTAAGATCGATACCTCCGCCCCCCTTGCCCTATAAAAAATAAAGCGAACACACAAAATGCCTCTACGACTTCATCCAGCACAACTACATATTCTCTGTTAATGCATAACACATCATCAGCTATTTCAGAATATTCATTAACTTTACTTTTAATGCTATTAATTAGGAATATAACGTTATGCAAACTACCTATAATAATAAGCGCACCTTTAGTTTTACACTGTTAAAGCCCTACTTGTTTTTCATCCTCGCCGCCTCCTTTTTACTCTATGAGATGGCCGTACAGGTTTCCACGAGTGTCATCACCAAAGAGTTAATGCACGCTTTTGCAATTAATGCCACCGGTGTCGGCCTACTCTCTTCCTTTTATTATTACTCCTATGCTGCGATGCAGATTCCTGCTGGATTAGCATTCGATCGCATGAATGCACGGATTTTAATTACGGTTAGTCTTGCCATTTGCGCTATCGGCACACTATTATTCAGCCTGACCGACTCATTCACTCTCGCCTCCCTTGGGCGCTTTTTTACTGGCTTTGGCTCTGCCTTTGCCTTTATTGCCATGCTCTTTATTGCCGCACAGTGGTTCCCAACTCGCTACTTTGGTTTAATTGCTGGAATTGGTCAATTTTTAGCTTCTATCGGTGCACTCGCCGGCCAAGGCCCGCTGGCCGCCATCGTCAGTGACTTAGGCTGGCGCGACGCCTTACAAGGCTTGGGCTTTATTGGCATCACTCTTGCCATCATTATTTTACTGATTCTAAAAGATAAGCGTCACCACCATACAGACAGCCAGTCAATCACTAAAAAATCAAAAACCACATCAAACAACCGCTTATCCATTAAGCAGCAACTGACCATTCTTTTTAAGCACCCAGAAACATTTAAAATTGCTTTATATTCATTCGCCGCTTGGGCACCGATTACTATCTTTGCATCACTGTGGGGAGTGCCTTTCCTACGCACACACTACCAGCTAACTATTAATGATGCAGCAAATTTAAGCTCAACGATTTGGCTAGGTATCGCCCTTGGTAGTCCACTGATTGGCTACTGGTCAGATAAAATTCGCCAACGTAAGCCGCTCTTACTGTTGTCAGCAACCCTTGGTATTATTGCGTCGCTGATTGTTCTCTATAGCCCAAGCTTACCTTTAACTCTCCTTTATTTACTAATGTTTTTCTTTGGTGTCGGTGCGGCAGGTCAATCACTTAGCTTTGCCTATATCAAAGACTATCAACAGGATAATATCCTTGGTACGGCGATTGGCTTTAATAATATGGCTGTTGTCATCAGCGGCGCACTGTTTCAACCCTTAGTCGGTTTTATTATGAGTCAGCTATGGAGTGGCAAAATCATCGGCGATACACCGGTTTACTCAAGCCTTAATTATCAAGTCGCTCTTACCATTGTCCCGGTGATGTTTATCATCGCCGCACTTACAGCAAAATTTTGGCTCAAAGAACAAACAAACTAATCAACTCATAAACCAAAAAAAAATCCATCAAGGCCCCTTCCCTTCAAGGGCCTTCTTTATTAGAACTTGTAATTTTAACGATCAACAAGGTCAAAATCCAAATCAAAACTCACCTCTGTGCGACTACGCTGATGATGACCATTAAATGGTGTAACCGTTTTATAAGAACTTTTTTTGTATTTAGACTGAATACTTTCAAATGGATTATACTTACTATCTGTCGCAAAGTAATTCTCATTACGCTTATTCTCCTGCTTATTATTAGGATCAAACCCTTCTAAACTGCCATTAAGAGCAAAATAACGCATCGCATTATTGCTATAATCAGGTTTATCTTTCCCGGGCGGGATAAACTTTTTCCTTAACTCAGAATACTCCACCAGGTCACTTTTAAGCACGATTTCAATCGCCTTCATCGTTACCGTACGCCCAGTTCTTTGCGAATACCAGTATAAATTACGCTTAAAGCATGCTTCTTTAACAAGCTCCTGAAAGCCTCTCTCCGGGTTATGCCCATACGCTTTATGCTTAGCAAAAATATTAATTCCCTTAGCCTTAGCATCACTAGTTTTAATCTTTTTTAATAACCTTTTTGTAAAACTTTTAAAAGTACGAAAATTAATCGCCATAAACCACTTCATCCATTATCACTTAGTAACTATTTGATTCTTATAAAGTTATCAAAAAACAAATGTAAATAATACGTAACAATTAATAATATCTGTCAGTCTTTATCATTACTAAAATAATAAAGAAAAATAATGTTTTTCCTTTATTATTATTTTTCTCCATATCAAGTATGATATTAATCATCGGTTTATTTATAACTAAATCAATAATCAATAAAATGTCAGCGAAAGCTCTTTCTTATTAATTATTTTAAACTCAACAGCCAACATAAAAAATAAGATATCACTCTATTAATAAACTAACTATTTTCCACAATGTAAGGATAATACAGTGAACAAAGAAAATTTTTTGGGAAATAACAACCCTAAAGAGCAAATGATAGATTTTACTTTAATTTCTCTTGCCGGCCAGCTTGTTGGAGTCGCAGCACAACTCGGCATCGCTGATAAACTGCAAAATCAGCCATTAAATATCGATGAACTCGCAGTCAATGTAGCAGCTGATAGCCAATCACTTTATCGTTTGATGCGACCATTAGTTGCACTTGGCATATTCAAAGAAAACTCAAACAATCAATATGAATTAACTACAATGAGCGAGTTTCTTCTCTCTGACCATAAAGAAAGCTTGCGTTACATATCCATGCTAAATTCTGGCCATATGGGGTGGCAGCCTCAAGGTGCTTTATTCGACTGCGTAAAAAGTGGTAACAGCGCATTCGAAACCATCTTTCAAACTGACTTATATCGCCATTTACGCCAGAACCCGAATGACGATGCTCTTTTTGGTAAAGCCATGCATAATCTAACCAACATTGACCTAAATAACATCGTTGAGCACTTTAATCCGGACAATATCAATACATTAGTTGATATTGGTTCAGGAGAAGGTGGCCTAATAGCAGGAATTTTAAATAAAAACCCACATATAACAGCCATTCTTGCTGATAGAGCAGAGGTATTAGAAGCAGCGAAATCAAAACTAACACAACAAGATTTAGCCAACCGCTGCCAATTTATAGCAACTGACTTTTTTCAGTCCGTACCCAGTGGTGGTGACGTCTATTTAATGCGCAAAGTATTACACAACTGGGATGATGATAAAGCCATCACAATCTTAAAAAATTGCCGTTCACAAATGCATAGCCAAAGCAAACTCTTTGTTATTGACGTCGTTGTCCCCACAGATGACTCTGGCATCAGAGAAAAAATACGGGATGTTGAAATGATGATTTATCTTACTGGAAAACAACGTACAGAAAATGACTTTAAAGAGTTGTTGAATAAAGCAGGTTTTGATTTGGTTAATATCACCACAACAACAGGCGCGTTATCCAGTATAATAGAAGGCCGCCCTCAAATTTCTCATTAGCCATAACTAAAGCTTCATAAGCTTCGGCAGTTGATGATAGTATCAGCTTTTAATCTCTCCTCTTTGATATACGGAGCAGGGCAACGGCTGATCTTCACCTTATCAAACCACCTTAAGAAAATTAAAATATTTAAATATTTTTTCAGATATTTTTCACAATAATCATTGTTTATTTTTAGCTAAAAAATAAACTACTATATCTATTAAGCTAAAATATAATCTTAAAACTTACACCAAACTAAAAATATTTGTTATTTTCGCAATTATAAAACTTATATTTTTAACGCTAGAATAAACCATTCAATATCCACTCAATACATGACACTGTAAATAAATGAGGTAACTACCAATCATAGCCACCCTTACACTAACGTAAAAAAAAACACTCAATTTATTTGACAGTAAAAAAAGGTACGATTTAAAATCATCATGAAAATAATAAATCATAAGTTAACCAGGTTAAAAATTTCATTTTATCAATTTTTATTGATTATTAGTTCGTTTTTTATAATATCTATCCTCCTTGGCTACCCAGTGTCATTTTATTTATTTAGCTACCAATGGGTTGTTGGACTAGCAATACCAAGTACAGTCTGTGCTTACTTTTTCTATAAAGACCTTGCCCACTTTCGTCTTGCAAAACCCACAACTATCTACTTTATACAGCTGCTGTTAACCAATGCTCTATTTATGTTTTTATTTTATTTTTCTTGGGCGAGCATTTATCCAGGGATTGCTTATATGATTAAATATCCAGGGGGTTCTGGTATGATTAATCCGCCACCAATGATTCACCCTTTTTTATCTCTTAAAAACTTCTTCCATTATATTGTTTTATATGGACTATCACTGGCCTTTATTGGTGCAGCTATCATCAGTCTCATCGTTACTGTATGCAATGTAGTAGCACTTATTATAAGAAACTTGGCTATATCAAGCCGCTAATTTGTATAGAATCATGCAAATAAATCAACACCTAAATTCCTAATATATTGACCTTTAGCCGGTTCTACTTTGTGCTCATCAGCCAAAAAATCTTCACTCTCTTGAGCGTTACTCATACTATTTTTATTATGTTCTTTCTCTTCATTAAAATTTTGACCTTGTGAAAACGTGCCCTGTCCTGCGACATTGGCATCACCAAGGGCTAAGCCCTGACTATCAAACATCTCTTTAAGCCTAGGCAACTGCTGTTCAATCACCTCTCTGACCACATCACTATGTGTCGTAAAGGTTAAGTGCGTTTTTTGACTAGCATCCACATGAAGTTTTATCATCAATGGGCCTAACTCTGGTGGATCTAAGGCAATAGTTGCATTATTTAATTGCCGATTGAGCATAATCTGTAAACGCTGCCCTAACGCAGGAGCAAGCTCAGCCTCATCCATCAAGGGAATCGGCTGATCAAAATGCTGAGCCGCTGACACTTGAATACGTTCTTGCTGTAATACAGAACTTGCAATATTAAACTGACTGTTTACCCATTGATTCGTAATATAGCTATCAGGTAATTTAGCGAATGATAATCCTGAGGACTTTGGCAAAATTTCTGTCTTAACCTGCTCAGCTAAATGATTTAGCTTTTCTTGAGGAAACTCACTTTCACTTAATATCTCATTTGTATTTTTATGCTGAATATCAGCTGACTTTTTTGCCAGTTCTACTAGAGTCAGCTCCTCTCGACGAGAAAGTGCTAAATTGTTATCTTCCAGCCCATTATTTATTGTATTTAGTTGTGCTATTTTTGATACTTTTGCTAACGCTACCGCTTCTGTAAGATTATTCTCTTCTGTAATATTTACAACATTATCATTAACACCACCAGCTTGCCCTAAGCTTAATGCCTTTTCTGGCTCTAACTTTATTGCATTCATTGGGTTATTAATAAATAGTCCATGCTTAACAGAGCGATCGTCCTGATCAGACAGGTCTTCTTCAATAGGCAATTTCACAGCTAATTCAATATCTTCTTTATTCTGATCAAACTCTGCCTTTATCGTAATTATTGAATCATCAACAGTCGCGGCTTTAACAATAAGCTCATCTTCTTGATTTAATGTTTTTTGCTGCAAAGAAATAATAAAATTTTTAGCGACACTGCTTTTTTTATCCAACCCATTAATATTTAAATCTGCACTGGGGTTTAAATCCAGTTCTGCCACCGGAATATTAAGGCCGTCAGATTCCAACTGACTCTCTTCTGCTAAAACAGCCACTGGAAGCTCCTCTACTGCCATCACTTTCGCTAATTTAGCTAATTTTGCTGAATCCTCTACGCTCTCTTCAGTCAAAGCAGCACTCACAAGTGCACTAAAGTCACCAGTTTCTATCACTGCAGCTTCACCAACTAAAGTAGAGCTAGGACTGGGACTGGCAGCAGAATTAGAACCAGTGTCAGCAGGTGTCACGCTAATCAAATCAAGCGCTGACGATTGATTTATCGTTATCATCATTGTTCTCTATTATTTTCCCTCACAATCGCTAAAGAATGAGGCAAAAAGCATGCCTACTTTAACGTGGTCGATTCACATAATCATCAATCATCCGTTGTTCTTGACGATCTAATTCTCGATCTTCTTCGTTTTTAAATTTTTGTTGTAGATGCTTAAATGAATCAACCTTCGCGCGGGCTTTGCACCACTCTTGCTCATGGCGCCGAATCACTGTGCTCGCATCAGCAATAAAGTGCTGCTGACGCTTAATTCCTTGCTCTATCGTATGAATAAAATCATGGTAAATAGTAAGCTCGCTGATTGTAACCTCTTGATTATTTTTTTTAATTGCCGATAATTTTTTCAAATAATCATTTAAATATAAATCTAACATAGCTAATTGTTCTTGGTACTGCTTTAATGTATTTCTAGACGCTGCCAACTGCTTTGCTAATTTACTCTCTTGATATTCTGCAATTTTAATAATATTCACTAAACGTTGAGAGCGTTTCATGATGCAACTGATGTTTTTACTTGACCATTGATCAATTGACCTAGATCAGTCAACGCTTGTGTAAAACTCGCCTGTTCAGTCATAGGCTGAGTTAAAAAATTTTTAATGGCCGGTAATAAAGCAATGACCTGATCGAGCAAAGCATCACTACCCGCTTGGTACACCCCCATCTGAATAAAGTCTTTATTTTGCATATAATGTGCATAAAGCTGTTTGAGTAATCGAGCTAACTCTTGATGCTCAACTTTTGTAATCAGAGGCATAATACGACTAATCGACGCTTCAATATCGATCGCCGGATAGTGTCCTTCATCAGCCAATGATCGAGATAGCACAAAGTGCCCATCCAACACGGCACGCGCTGCATCAACAATCGGATCTTGCTGATCATCTCCTTCAGCTAATACCGTATAAAACGCGGTCATACTCCCCTGCCCATCATCATTCCCCGCGCGCTCAACAAGCATCGGTAGACGTGAGAACACCGACGGTGGATAGCCTTTCGTTGCTGGCGGCTCACCCACAGCTAAAGCAATTTCGCGCTGGGCTTGAGCAAAGCGTGAGAGTGAGTCCATCAGTAACAAAACATCTTTACCCTGCTCACGAAAGTATTCCGCAATCGCCGTAGCCCGCATAGCGCCATGCATACGCGCTAATGGAGGATGATCTGCTGGTGCAACAATCACAACAGAATGCTTTAAACCCTCTGGACCTAAATTATCTTCAATAAACTCCTTCACCTCACGGCCGCGCTCACCAATTAAGCCAATAATAACCACATCCGCCTGACAAAAACGCGCCATCATCCCCAGCAAAACACTTTTACCCACACCACTGCCAGCTAACAGGCCAATGCGTTGACCTTTACCAATAGTTAATAAGGCATTTACCGCGCGCACCCCAACATCCAGCACTTCTTCAACCGCCTGGCGGCTCAATGGATTAATCGGCTCGGCAACTAAGGGCCTTTTAACCGTTAATAATGGGGGAGGCTCTCCGTCTAAAGGCTGGCCTTCGCCATCAATTACACGACCAAGTAAGCTCTCACCAACCTCAACTTCAGCAACAGTGCCAAGCGGTGAAACCCGTGCACCGACACTAATCCCCTGCATAGAACTAATGGGCATCAAATAAATAATATCTTCTGAAAAACCAACCACTTCAGCTTCAAAACTTCCCTGTGCATCATCAACCAAGCAACGCTCTCCCATCATCGCTTGACAGCCCTTCGCCTCTAGCGTCAAACCCACCATGCGAGTGAGGTAACCTTCAACCTTAACTGGCGATGTTTGCATCCTCTGTTGATGTGCATATAACTTATCACCGATGACCTCCGATAAAGTTTTCATCATGACTCCGAATGTTGATCTTGATCATTACTATCGATCGGATTTTCTGCAGTATTATTATTTATTAAATTTTTATCATTATTTTTATTATAATTTTTTTCTTTAATTTCTTCTTTATCTTCACTACTGTTTTTAATGTTAAATAATTTATTTTTATTCTCAGAAAAAATTTGCTGCGTCATATCACGAATACGATTTTCCATGGTCATATCCACACGTGAAGCCCCAGCATCAACCACACAGCCGCCGACAGTAATCGCATCATCTTCGATAAAATCGATATTTTCTGAGAGTAATTCCTCATTTTCTTGCTCTTTAATGCGTTCTATATCCACAGGATTTAAAGAAATCTTGATTTTTTCCTCTGCAAATAACTTAGCTAATATCTGATTAATAATATCCTTGAGTCCATCTGCAGATATTAAGCACTGCTCTTTAGCAATCTCTTCACTTAATTGGGTGATAAAATGCAATAACTCGTCTTTTAATTTATCACTCACCTCTTCAAATGGGTGAGTTAAGCTATTCATCATTTCAATTAATTTTGATTTTTCCTGCTCTAGTTCTTGTTTTTTCTGATTGATTTCAGCCTGTGCTTGAGCATAAGCTTCCTGATACCCCTGCGCCTCACCTGCAGCTTGTCCAGCGCTAAAACCTGCGGCTTTACCAATAGCAAAGCCATCTTCATGGGCTTTTTTATGAAGTTCTTCAAGATCAGCTGCGGTTACCGTAATATCTTCGATACTAATATCATCAACATCACCTAAAGCAACAGATTCTTGCTCTTTATTAAAATCACTATCACTTAAGCTGGCACTATGCTCTTTATTATTTTCTGCAACACACGGCCAAGAGATTTTTTCATCTTCATCAACCTCATGTACCAAGGGCTGATGCTCTTGCTCATAACTAGTCGATAACCCGGGGACTTGCCAATGATCATAATCATCATAATGACTCAGCACCAACGACTCTTTACTCTTAACTTCACCCAATACCAATGCAGGGGCTTGCCAACTTTCAATGACCATATCTGCTGCCATTGCAGTTTCTAAGGCTGGATCAATCTCACTTGCGCTAACAATAAGCTCTTCATCACTCTCAGCCAATTAGACCATCTCCTCACCACCAGCACCACCAAGAGAGATTTCTGCTTGATCGGCTAAATTACGTGCTATTGCTAAAATTTCTTTTTGAGCTGTTTCCACATCACTTAAGCGCGCAGGTGCTGAAACTTCTAAATCTTCACGCAACATTGCCGCAGCCCGTGACGACATATTGTTAAAGATTTTTTCTTTCATCGAATTATCCGCACCTTTTAATGCCAACATCAGCTTATCTTGCTCAACATCCGTTAATAAACGCTGCATATCCCGATCAGCAATATTAATTAAATCATCAAAGACAAACATTAAATCCTCAATTTGATGACCCAGCTCTTCATCCGCCGCTTTTACCTCCTCCATGATTTCTCCCTCAATTGTACTATCAAGGAAATTCATAATATCCGCTGCGGTTTTAACGCCACCAATCGCCGCAGCCTGAGCGCTTTGCTTACCCGCAAATTGTTTTTCTAAAATTTCGTTCAATTCCCGCAAGGCTGCCGGTTGTACCGCTTCTAAAGAAGCAACACGCATCATTAAATCAGAACGCTGATTCATCGGTAAATGCGCCAGCACTTCTGCAGCTTGATCCCCATCAATATATGATAAAACTATCGACATAATTTGTGGGTGTTCATAGCGAATGACATCAGCAACTGCCCGAGCATCCATCCATTTCAATGAGTCCAAGCCCTTCGTACTGCCGCCAATCAAAATCCGCTCAATGACACCACCGGCTTGCTCTTCACCCATGGCACCAACTAGCATTTCACGAATATAGTCATCAGAACCAATGCCAAGCCCGGTTTGTCTCGCCACCGCGTCATAAAAAATATCAAAGACGTATTTAACTTCAGATTTTTCAACCTTAGTTGTCTTCACCATGGCCTCACCAACGCGCTGCACTTCACGTGGATTTAAGTGCTGCAAAATCGTTGCAGCAACATCTTTACCAACCGTCATTAAAAAAATAGACGATTTTTGTATGCCATCTAGGTTAAAACTGGACTCTTCACTGCTCATCTTCACTTACCCATTCTTTAATCACTTGAGCCACCAATTTGGCATCTTTTTCGACCAGCTGTTTAACAAAATTAATATTGCGCTCCTGATCATCAGAGTCATGAGGCAAATCTAACGGTCGTTCAAATTCATCCACCGTCGGCTCTTCCTCAGGAACAATGGGATTACCATTGGCATCCAACTCAATCCCTACCTCTCGAGCCAGCTGCATTTTTTGATCAAAGAGTTCGGCTTTAGATTTACCTGCTAAAGAGCGCAGCGTCGGTCTTAAAATAAAGAGCACTAAGATTAAAATAAATAACCCACCGAGCACTTGTTTTAATAATGAAATAAACCACCCTTGCTCCCACAATGGAATCACCGGCGGCTTCGCAGCGACTTCTTTAACAAACGGCAAATTGACAACATTTAAGCTATCGCCACGTGCAACATCAAACCCCACCGCATCGCGAACCAGTTGCGCTATACGTTTAATCTCACCTTGCTTTATCGCCGCAGCGGTTATTTTTCCTTTATCATCCGTCGTCGTTTTATTATTGACTACAACAGCGACTGTCAAGCGCATCACCCGTCCTAACTGACCGCGAGTATGACTAATTAAGCGATCCACCTCATAATTGCGCGTTGACTCGTTTCTTTTGCTACTGGGTGTTTGCTTGGTTTTTTCTGCACCCTCCCCGCCTACTGCTTCTTCAGGTGCAGTGCCAATACCTGGCGGCTGATTGCTAAGTGCACCAGGAATACCACCTAAGCCGGCTTCACCATTTTTTTCTTCGTTTAATAAAAACTCACTGCGCACCGCTTTCATATCTGGATTAAACGTTTCTTGTGTTTTTTCAGACTTAGTGAAATCAACATTTGCCGTCACTTGTGCCCGCACATTACCAGAGCCAACAATAGGCTCAAGGATGTTTAAAATACGCTGTACATACGCTGACTCAACCTGACGCTGATAAGCAAACTGTCTTTCTGTTGCAGCAAAGCTACCTCCTTCCATCGCATGAGTTAAAAGATTACCGTGCTGGTCAACCACTGAGACCTGGCTTCTTTTTAAATTCGGTATGCTAGACGCAACTAAGTTCACAATCGCTGCCACCTGGGACTTTTCCAGATAACCGCCTTGCAAATTAATAAAGACTGATGCTCTTGCCTCTTTTTGTGATTTTAAAAATGAAGATTGCTTCGGGATTGCTAAATGCACCCGAGAACTGCGCACGCCCTGAATCGATGAAATTGTCCGCGACAGCTCACCTTCTAATGCATGACGGTAACGTACAGTTTCCATAAATTGGCTAGTGCCAAAACTTGAGTCCTTGCCCAAGCTTTCAAAACCAGTGCTAATACGGCCACTGACACCATTTTCCGCAAGCGCAATCCGTGCCTTATTAACCTGATCTTTAGCGACTAAAATTAAATTTCTTCTTTCGTCTAATTTAAATTCTATATTACTTTGCTTTAATGACTGAACAATATGAGGCAAACTTAATGAATCAACACTAGAAAAGACAGGCTCATAATTTGAGGTTTTTGTCCACATAATCACTGCCACGCCCGATGCAATACTCACAGCTAAACCTATCATTAAGGCCACTTGCTTCAGCCAATTTAGCCGATTAAAGCCTTCTATAACCTGTGATGCGGACTCTAAGTTCATTGCCATATATTAAAGCCTAAATTAATCATACCGGCATATTCATTACTTGACGATAAGCATCTATTAATTTATTACGTACTTCTTTAATTGCTGTAAACGATACACTCGCTTTTTGCATGGCGACAATAACCTCAGGCAAAGTTGCCTCACCAACCTCAAATGATTTTTGCAAATTAGCAGAATTCATTTGGTGTTTATTTACAGCATTTAAGCTTACTTTTAGCAAATTAGAGAATGTATTTTCAGGATTATCACCAACACCACTGGCGGTGGTAGTTTTTTCATTTGCAGCCTTAGCCGCTAGCTGCTTCATAACGTTTAAAACAGCTTGTTCAGCACTGGCATTATAGATCTTACCCATAGATTTTACCCTTACTAGATTTAAAGCTTACTCTTCAGCCTTCTCTATTTGCGCCCCGGGGATAGTTATTCCTGCTTCTCTCATTTTTGCAAGCTTATAACGTAATGTTCTACTACTAATATCTAACTCTTCGGAGACTTTCTTTCTAACACCCTTATGCTTTTCTAAAGATTTCAAAATAATATCAAATTCATGATGCTTCATTTCATAGCTTAAATTATCTGATTTTCCATTTTTACTATCACTACTATAATCACCATTAATATCATCTATATTTTTTTCAACTTTATTTTTAAAATTATTATTTACATTATTATTTTTATTATTACTGCTCTCACTCTCATCATACTCATCAGATTTCCAATCTGAATCTAATTGAATATCATCAATTTCAATTTTATCGCCAACATGCAAAATAATCGCTCGCTGCATAACATTGTCTAGCTCACGAATATTACCAGGCCAAAAATATTCAGTCAGTTTCTCTTCAGCGGTTTGGGTTAATTCAGGCACTTTTTCTTTATTAGCATATTGATAAATTAAACGCTTAGCTAAAGGAACAATATCATTAATTCGATTTCTTAATGGCTGCCACTGCAAAGGAAAAACATTAATTCTGTAATATAAATCTTCACGAAAACGACCGTCTTTAATATAATCTTGAATTTTTCTGTTCGATGTTGCAATAATTCTTACATCTAATTGAATTAATTTACGCCCACCTAAACGCTCAACTTCCTTTTCTTGCAAAACACGCAGTAATTTTGCTTGTAAATTTAAATCCATCTCTGAAATTTCATCTAATAATAATGTACCGCCATTGGCTTGTTCAAACTTCCCAGGACAAGCTTGATATGCCCCAGTAAAGGCACCTTTTTCATAACCAAATAATACAGCTTCTAGCATGTTCTCAGGAATAGCTGCACAGTTAATCGCAATAAAACTATTTTTATAACGAGAAGAATGATGGTGAATAAAGCGTGAAAGGACTTCTTTACCCGTACCACTTTCTCCAGTGATCAAAACTGATGCATCTGTTGCTGCCACTTTTTTTGCTAGTGAAAATAGTTTTTTTGTGTTTAAATCTTCGGCAATAGGATTTTTTTCATCATAAATTTTCTTATCAATAAAATGCTGCACACGCTCAACAAGATATTCAGGTTCAAAAGGCTTTGCAATATAATCTGCCGCGCCATCACGCATCGCCTGCACAGCACCTTCAATATTACTAAATGCTGTCATTAATAATACTGGAATATCTGACTGATAGCGCTTAATTTGCTTAAGTAATTCATGACCACTGATACCTGGCATATTAATATCACTAATCACAATTAAAATATTATGACGCTTAATTTTTTCCAGAGCCTCTTCAGCATGATTAGCAATAACACTAGGCAAATTTGCTAGTGATAGAGTCTCTTTGATCGCTTCAGCCAAAGCTACTTCATCCTCAACAATTAACACAACTCCCTGACTCATTGTGAAACTCCCTGTTTTGTTAAGGTCGGCAAAGATAAATGCACCGTCGTACCTAAGTTTTTATCGCTAGTTAACGTTAATTTCCCTTGATGCGCATGCAACACTGCCTGAGCCACTGCTAAACCTAAACCGGTTCCTTGTGGTTTGGTCGTAAAAAAAGGCTCTAAGGCTTTTTGCTGCTCCTGTGCTGTCATTCCAAAACCTTCGTCAATGATTTTTATATTTAAATAATTATTTTCATACTCAACAAGTAAATAAATATGATCATCATTATGATCAATTGCCTGCTCTGCATTTTCAATTAAATTAACAATTGCACTAGCTAATGTTTTAATATTACCTAAAAATATTGTTTTTCTCACCGCTTGTTTAAAGTCAATACAAATAATTTTCCTACCTTGATAAACCAGCATAATTTCATCAATAAGGGCAGTGATGGATACTTGCTCTACGCACTGATTACCACCTTGCGCAAATAACAACATATTACTGACTTGATTATCAAGTATCTTTAACTGTTTACTTATTTTTTCACAAAAATCATATTTTTTCTCGTCTGAAATATTTTTATTATTTAAACTTCCAGCATAAAGTAAAGCACTAGCAAGAGGCGTTCTAATTTGATGTGCCATTGCCGCACTCATCCGACCAATTTCACAAAGGCGCTGATAGCGGTTTAACGACTCTTGTAAACTACGCGTTTCCGTTAAATCAGTTAGGGTAATCAATTGACCCCCTTGGCCTTCCAGTGGGTGTGTTGCTACATTCACACGCTCACCAGTCACCAAGGAAATTTCATGACCGTCATCACTACGTGCATGAAATTTTTGCTGAATGATATTAAGCCAAGGTTGACTGATCAATGGCTCACCTAATAAACTATGTGCTGCAGGATTAGCCTCGTAGACAACACCAAACTTATCAAGCAAAATCACCCCAACAGGCATAATATTTAGTATTGATCGCAAACTTTCAGCTTGAGCTTGGCTTGTTTGAGCGACGGCTGTTTTGTTAGGCGCTGAGGTAACATCCACGATCATTGCACTCCATGCCAAATCAAATCAAAGCTCTAAAAATATCATGATAAATAAAGAACGTTGATATTGTTTAATTAAATAATTAACAGCAAAAGCCATGCCGTAAAATTTAATAATTAAAATTCATAAGGTTATTAATAGACTGTCAGGCTTTTGACAGTTCTTCACTTTGATTTCCAGCTAAATTAAGCTTGCGTATTTTCTCAACCAATGTCGTCCGCCGAATCGACAAGCGCTTGGCCGCATGAGCGACCACACCATTGGATTGATCCAAGGCCGCTTGAATTAAATTCGCTTCGATTGTCGTTAAATATGATTTAAGATCAACGCCTTCACCAGGCAAGTGCACAGTCGATGGTCCGACTACATTTGCTTCTATATCGACAGGATCTATAGGCGCAGTTTCCTCATACAACGGACCATCATTCTCATCAAGCGCATTACACACCTCGATATCTTCTGCAGTTAAAAATTTGTGGGGCAATTGCGGCACATCCACCCAGCGATTGGCATAACTGACCGTCAAACGCTCGACTAAATTTGCCAATTCACGCACATTACCAGGCCAAGGATAACTTTTTAAGCGTGCCAAAGCCTCAGCAGTAAAACGAATCTTACCACGCCCTTCACGCTGAATGCGGCTAACGAGCTCTTTAATCAATAGCGGAATATCTTCACTACGCTCAGCTAACGATGGCATTTCAATCGGAAAGACATTTAAGCGATAAAATAAATCCTCACGAAACTGGCCTTCTTCAATCAGCTCTTCAAGATTTCTGTGTGTTGCAGCAATCACACGGACATCACACTCTAACGCTTTATTACTGCCAACACGCTCAAAGGTCCGCTCTTGCAATACTCGCAGTAATTTTACCTGCATATTTAATGGCATATCACCGATTTCATCTAAGAATAGCGTGCCTTTTTGCGCCAATTCAAAACGCCCCTGCCGACTTGCAATCGCTCCAGTAAACGCCCCTTTTTCATGGCCAAATAATTCGCTCTCCAGTAAATCTGCTGGAATTGCACCACAATTGACCGGAACAAACCCTTGCTGAGCTCGCGCAGAAGCACGATGGATCGCCTGAGAGACCACTTCCTTACCCGTGCCAGAGTACCCTAAAATCAATACATTCACCTCAGACTTCGCCACTTGACGAATCAGCTGACGAACCCGCCGAATAGCACGGCTCTTACCCACTAAAAGTTGATTCAACTCATCTTGCACTTCACTGCGCCCTGCTGCTAGACGTTCTTCTTTGGCAGCTTGAGCCATTTGAGCACTATCTAAAACCTGCTCTAACTGCGCATAGCGATAAGGCTTAACCAAGTAACCGAAAACATTTTTAAGCTCTTTAGCACTGTAATGACGCTTGATTAGCTCAGGCTTCGCCACTATCACAAAACGACACTCACACGTGATTTTATTTTGGTCCTTTAATTCATGATACAGTGCGAATACATGACTTAAAGCATCTTGCGCCACACATAATAATAATGGGTCACTGTCATTAAGCAACACTGTCCAATCATCATTATTTAAACAGGCGACAACATTCTCACCCATAAACTCAAAAAGTAATTTTAACTCATTAGTACTTACTTGACATTGACTAACAATAACCACTCTCTGCTTAAGCATCTTTTCCCCTTAAGCACAGCACTCTCTTTCGTTACTTTGATTAATAGACCTGATAAAAATCACCTGCAAGCCGCATACGTTAATCTCGCATAGCGAATAACAATATCTTCTTGTTTTCACTAAAGATGAAAAAAATTAAAAATTTCCAAGCTTGACAGCCTGGCAAAGTGGAGTTGGCAGATAGGTTAAAAGACTCTACAATGGCTGAACTTATTAAATAAAATTTAAAAAAATTAAAGACCCAAAATCCAGAATAAAGATATAAAAGGGATAGAAATATTATGAGGCTGTTATCGGGAGATATTGGCGGTACAAAAACATGGCTACAGCTTGCAGACTTTGATAGTGGCAACCTCACAGTGCTTGCGCATCAAAAATATGTCAGCAACGCCTATAATAATGCCGCAATTATGGTCAAAGAATTTCTTAGCGAAACAGGCCACCAAGAAACTCATATTGACGGTGCTTGTTTTGCTGTTGCCGGTCCTATTATGCATGGTCGCGTTCAACTGACTAATTTACCTTGGGATGTTGATGAGACTGCTGTCGCCGAAGAGCTCGGGATTCGCTGTGTCACTTTAATCAACGATTTTCAAGCCATCGGCTACGGCACAGATGCATTAGCAGAAAAAGATTTATATACCTTACAGGCCGGCTCACCGCGACCTCAGGCCACGCGCGCCCTTATTGGCGCGGGCACTGGCCTCGGTGTTGCTCTGATGTCAAATGATGGTGAAAAATACACCGTCATGCCCACAGAAGGTGGACACGTTGATTTTGGCCCAACCAATGATATTCAAATGGAGCTGCTCGCTTATTTACGCCGCAAGCTGCACCGGGTGTCTGTCGAGCGTGTATTATCAGGGCAAGGCCTCATCAATATTTATAAATTTATTTGTGATAACCCGCTGTACGGTGAGGTAGAAAGCCGCGAACTCCAATTCGCTATGCATAAGGAAGACCCTGCTGCTGCAATTTCACGCTTTGCTATCGAAGAGAAAGACCCGATGGCCTGCCGTGCGCTCGATATTTTCGTTGACCTCTATGGCGCGCAAGCAGGTAATTTAGCACTCATATCCTTGCCCTATGGTGGCATCTATATTGTTGGCGGCATTGCACCAAAAATATTATCCCAACTTAATGACGGGCGCTTTATGAAAGCTTACGGTGATAAGGGTCGCATGTCACGCATGCTAGGTAATTTCCCTATTCATATTGTTCTTGACACGAAAATTGGTCTAAAAGGGGCCGCACTTTATGCCGCGCGCACCTGTGCTCAGTAAGACTACCCAGTCACGCTTGCCATCACCAGCACATCAATAACAGCCAGATATACTCTGGCTGTTGTTTTTATTATATGCCCTCAACCATATATACTATGTAACAACTCTCTACCAACCAAATAGTGAGCGTTTTTGCAATTTGCGAATTTGCTTCTGTCCTTGCCATTCAACAATGCCCGTTTGGATATTAATTAAGCGCAAGGTAAACAAATAGTACAGGCTAGTTTCACTACTATTGGACTGACGGATGCTGCTCAGGCTGCCTGTTAAAATAAATTGTGCGCCAATTTGCCGACCCATAGCAACCGCAGTTTTTTGATCCACCATGCCACTTTGGTGCTGATAGTCTAATTGTTTGCGCAGTGAGGCAACAGAGGCCATATCAACATAACGGAATTTACCTGACGCAATTAACTTCGTCGCAATAGTATTTTTAATGCCTGAGATATCAATATGCTCATCCGTTTGATTACTAATTCCCCCATAGGTCATCACTGGGCGCTGTTTTGCTGTTAACTCTACAATCGGAGGGAAAGTCAACAAGGATTCAACCATTTTTGCAGAAATAGACTGCAGATCACTCGAACTAAAGTCAATCGATGTTGTGCTCACCGCATTCGGGTCTTGATAAGAAATATTCTGACTACAGCCGGCCAAAGCCAACAACGCTGAGCTAACAACAGAAAATACCATAATAGACTTCATGCTTTTTTTTATCATCACCACACCCTCTCTCTCATTTTTAAACTTAATCGTTTAATACTTTATATAGTTAATTTATATAATTACGCTTTAGCTATTTTTATTATATTATTGTTGGCAAATACGAATACGATAGCCTGTTGCAGTTGGATTAGGCGCAACCGCCTGTAAAAATTGATTTGAATTACTGTATAAAGTAAATGCTAAAAACGGGGTAGCACCGATTGGAAAGCCATTTTCATTATACCAAGTAAATTGATATTCCATATTGTTTTCTCGAGAACTATGACTTTGTACTCGTACTCCCGCACGCATTAAATCACCACTTTGTCCAGCTTCTAATTGATTAATGTCTAAACGACCATGAAAGGTATTTAACTGCTGTGGCTTCGCTTGAATAGCTTGTGTCATCTGTGGGTAGCTTGCTTCAGTGCAATTCGGTGCCGAAGCACAGCCTCCCAATAAAACCACGGTTGTCAATACCACGCTACCAGCGCTAACATACCAATTCATCTTTGCTCTCCTTTAACCAAAATTCAAGATTCAAGATTTTGATAATACATGAACATCTAGAGAATGCCCCAAAGCTACCACCCAGACAACTGCCATCTGCCGAGGTTTGATAGTCACCGCTATTTTTTTTACTAGACCTCGATAGTTTAACGTTAATTCTTGCCTACCTTTAGGCAATACCTTTTGTAATACTTGTGCTTGATCTGGCAAGGTCAGCCAACTGCGTAAATCTGCTTGTGCTGAGACAACGTTATATACACTACTGATTAATGCCGCAATACCATTACCCTCTTTTTGTAGCTGATACGTCATTGTTGCCTTAGCAACTGATCGAGCAATTTCTCTCGCAATAATCCATGGCATTCTTTCTTGCAACGCTTTAGCAGCGAGTGCCTGCATAGACACTAGTACCGACGTCTTGCCAATGACACCATTATTTTTCTGAGTAACATCTAATGAATGTGGACTTTGCCATGGCGTATTGTAATAAGGGACCGCAATCGCAATTAATCCAGCACCGGTTGGTAACGGCAATTTAAATTGCTGCTTTGCTGGTACAAAGCCGGACTCAAATAAAATAACCAACCTACCCCGATTTGCTGTCAAGCTAATCACTTTATGCGTTAAATAATTACGATAAACAGCTAAATCATTAGTCATGTTCAGCTGCTTAGCCAAACGCAGTACATCAGCTTGCACATACGGGTTATTAGGTACTAATTTTAATGCCTTTTTGTAGTCAATATATGCATCATTTAAAGAACCCGAAATCTCATACAGCAAACCTGAAAAATAAAACGTATAAGCATTTTGAAAAGAATTTCTCACTTTAGCAGCAACATTATTAAAAGTATTAAATTGCTTATTACCCCATATTGCACTTTCATCATAATGTTGTTTAGCCGCCACGTTGTTAGCCTCATCAAGCTCCTGTTGATGACGCTCTAATGCGTTACGCTGTACTTCATCGGCGCGCCGCACTTCGACCAATGCTCCAGTTAAATTACCCAAGGCAAAATAATTTAACGCTTGGTAGTGATGCACCATCACTTGTTCATAACTCGAGGTTGTAAATGGGATCGCATTATCATTCGTTAACAGCGAGAGCCCCGTCACACTAAGCTTAGACAGCTGCACTATGGGCTTTTGCTGGTTTTTATCAATGATCGCAATAACTTTTTGATACGTGCTTAAACTCTGTTGATACTGACCGGCTAACTGCTGGGTACGGCCCAATTCTAATAAATAAAGCAGGCCGTCTTCACTTGTGGTATCTGGCAATAAATACTTTTCAGCCGCCTGGTAATTTTGCCGCACCAATGCGTTTTTAAGCGTTTTTGCCGTACTTGGATATGGCTTAAACACACTGGTGGTCGCACAACCTGATAACCCCAACATAACAACAATAACCGCAAACAACTGAAACGGTTTCACCATTGCAACGGGCTCGCACTCGACCCGGGTGTATTTTCTAAACCTCCACCTGCAAGCCCAGCGCTCTTATCCTTAACAAGCACTTTCACAATAGCACCTGGCATTTTCTGAGGGCTCCCCGAAAGCACCATCGCTTTAGCAAATTTTGCTTCTATCGCCTCAATACGCACCTTACCTACGGGCAACTGTGCATAACCTAAAAACTGATCCGTTTGCTCATCGGTTAAACGCTGGCCTGGTTGAAATACTGCAAGGGTGTCACCGACCTTAAAATTCGCACCAACGCCACGATTAATATATACGGTGTTTCCCACCACCTTAATAACACTTAATGGAAATACAGTCGATAGTACTTTATTTGCGGCGATTGTTGCGGCTTTGTCTTTTAACTGCTGTAAGAAATAATCACGGCTGGTGACAATTTTATTGTCTTGTTGCCAGTGATCTTTTTCTCTATTTTGCTTTTTTGACACCTGAACTGGATAAGCGGCAACAATTTGTCCACTATGCGCATCAATCACCTGAATATTGGCCATCAATAAGCCATAGCGCTGCTTGCTGATTTCATGCGTGTATGGAATTTTCTCCTCACGTGTTTTTACTTCAAGCATTTGAATACTGCCTGTGACCAAATAATCGGCCCCGAGTAAATTGCCAGTTTTAACCGCTTGAGCAGAAGAAACATCGCCTGATTCAACAAATTTTTGTTCATTGATCACACGATTCACACGATCACGCGTCAGCACTTTAAACTTATGACTAGATACTAAGGTATTAATTAGGCCATCCGTTAACATATTCGTCATCGCCGCATACTCTTCAGGCACAACGGCAAGCTGACCACGCTCTCGCACTACACGATCATTTTGATCTCTTGCTTTATGGCGTTGCCAGTAAAGAACAAGGGCTTCCTTATTGATATTAAATTTTAGTACCGCAACCGTTGGCATAGGGCTCTTGGCACATGCTGTCATTGGTAATATTGGCAATGCAATTAAGGTAATTAGGGTCAATAATAATAATTTAAAGCGCTTACACATACATCCTCCTAGACAACACCCATGGCGAACTCGCTTACAGGCAAGCCAGGCCCAGTATAGTGTATCTTGTCAAATTAAAAAATCACAAAAAGCTTAATAAACTTAATTAACTTTCAGTACCCGCTTCATGATGAAAGTCACGCAATAAATTTTCATTGAGGTGATGATGTCGTGTCAATATAGCCAAGCAAAAAATAATCACACTAAAAAGCGCAATCACCAGAAAATCCCAACCAAACGCTAAAAATTTTATACCGCCAAATGTCCCTAAGTAAGAAATAACCATCATGCCAACTAAATAAGGGACGAGCCAACAAGCTGAATAAAGATCCAAGCCTTGCGCTTGCTTTACTTTATTTCTCACCATAAAGAAGATTAAAAGGCCAATAATAATAGCAATTACTAAACTTTTTACCGTATACCAACCTGACCAAAAGACAATTAAATTACAAAGATAAAAGGCGAGAAAGCATAAGGGCGTAGCACAAGGCAGTCTAAACTCACGTACTCTCTGAGGTGCCTGATAACGCAAAGACAATAAAGAAATCGACCCCATACCATAAGAAATAACAACAGCTGAAACTAAAAAACTAATCATGCCCTGCCAACCAGGAAAGGGTAAAAATAACAGTAAACCAACAAAAAAGTTTAAGACAATCGCCCACAATGGAATGCCTTTACTGGTTAATTTTAAAAATAGTTTTGGAAAGTAACGATTTTTACTCATTGCATAAACAATTCGCGAGGTCGACGTCACATAAACCAATGCCGCCCCCAAAGGCGATACAGTTGCATTTAAATAAATCAAAGATACCAACCAAGATAAGCCCAATAATCCAGCTAAACCAACAAATGGCCCCGCTTCGCTGCTAAAGTGCAACCCTTGCCAACCTTGGCTGAGACTATCAGGTGTAAGCGCACCGATAAAGGCAACTTGCAATAAAAAATACAACAAAAAGCAAAATAATACTGAACCAAGAATAGCCAAAGGAATCGCAATCCGCGGCCGCTGAGCTTCTGCTGCAAGTTCAACCCCATGACGAAAACCAGTAAAGGCAAAAATAACGCCCCCTGTTGAAATTGCCACCAGAATACCGTGCCAGCCTACACTGCCCACATCATTGCCGTTATGCACATGGGCTGCCATGGAGAAATTATCACTATTAAAGTGTGCCAGCAATAAGGCCACCCCCAACAAGATAATAATCCCGACCTTAATAAACGTCATAATAAAATTAGTTTTTATTAATTTTCTTAAATCGATCATATTAATCCAAGAAATAGCAGCCATCAGTAGCACCGCCCACAGCATCCCTAGCGCCGTTAAATTATAGTGGCCCTCAGTGCTATAACTTAAACTTGGAAAATAAACAGAGGCATAACGTAATACCGCTTGTACTTCAATCGGTGGCATCGTCACACAGGAAAGCCAAGCAATCCAGCCCATGACAAAACTGGTGGTCGTTCCATGAGTTAACTGTGGAATGCGCGCAACCCCTCCGGCTACTGGAAAAAGCACTGATAGCTCAGCAAAGGTAAAGGCAATCAAAACAACCGCCGCAGCCCCTAAGCCCCAAGCGAATAAAGAAGCTGGACCTGCGCTTTTAGCCGCATAAAAGGGTCCAAACAACCAGGCAGAGCCAATCATGCCATTAATCGAAATTAACAAAAGGACCCAAGGGGAAAAGTGCTTCTTTAATTGCTGCATACCGCGCTCTCCTGCTACCAACTACTACCGTACCAAGCTCTTATAGATACATGAGAGCATTGCCTTAAGCAATACTAAATAGATTTACTTTACCGGCAAAACATTAATCACGTATTAAGCGAAATAATGAATTTTAGCTATTCTTTAAGCGAGACACATTTTAAATTTGCAGCTTTTAAGCTGGGTCTATAGATGATAGACAGATAGTGATAGTGTAGGTATTTGGGTATAGTGAATGAAAATCAAAGCAACACGCTTTTATCAGCTACTCTATAGCCATAGCCTCAGCCTATTTTTATTGATACTAATGTTCATCCTACTACTTAGTCATTTTAGCAGTGTAAGCTTTGCTCAATCATCATTAAAAACAAAACAGTCAGACTCAGAAAACACGTTGACGTGTAAGCAAATCACCATTGGTGGTCATCCCTCTTATCCACCCATTGAGTGGGTTGTTCAGAATCAGCTTGCAGGTGCTGGGGTCAATATTGCTAAAGCCATTTTCAACAAGCTGGGTATTGCAGTAGCGACAAAAAATTTAGGCAGTATTCCTGCCATGCTAGAAGCCTTACAGAGTAACCCCGCAATCAACATGACCACCAGTATCTTTTACGCTGCACCACGTACACAATATCTGCACTATATTCAACCGGCCTACGCCTATGACGAACTTGCCGTTTTTACCCGCAAAGGTGAGGCGTTCTCTTTTCACTCCTGGCATGACCTTAAAAATAAAAAAGGCGCCAGTACCTTAGGTACAACTACTGGCAACCCGGAGCTTGACCAAATTCTCAATGACAAGCTGCAAGTCCAGCCCATACAGCGCGTCAATCTTGCTTTTCATAAACTTGCTAAATACCGTCTTGATTATGTTATTGCTCCAAAATTCACTGGCATTATCGAGATCAAAAAAGAATTCAGCAAAACAATTATTGCTCTAGACAAACCGTTCTCGGCTGCTGGAATCTACTTTGCCTTTACCAAACACGCCAGCTGCAAGCAACTCTATCAGCGCTTTAGCCAAGAACTTGCCCAGATGATTCAACAAGGAAAAATTAAACAACTGATTAATCAAGCCTACGCCAGCTATGCCTACCAAGACCGTCTTGGCATTATTACTAAAGAATATGATGAATCAGAAAAGTGATGTTCCTTTAAAAACACAGATTTCTAGCAATACTATTAATAACACCTGCGTAAAAAGGCCCGACTATGATGATGCGCTTTTTCTCGAATACTAAATTCAGTAATTTAACCATTAAGCTCCTCAGTATCTCTGCGATTGTCGGCACATTGATTATCAGTGCAAGCTTATATGGACTCATTGCCATGTGGTCTTCAATGAACCACCTCGTTAAAATCATCGAAACCGGCCAAAATCAAGAGCGAAAAATATTAGTCATCAGTCTGCACTTTAAAGAGCAAGTTCAAGAATGGAAAAACGTCCTCTTGCGTGGTAAAAATAGTGCAGATCGCGAAAAGTATATTAGCAAATTCAAAAATCAAGAAAAAATAGTGCAACAACAAAGCAATGACTTACTAAAAGAGCTTAAACGCTTACAACTGCACTCACTGGCAAACCAATTGAAAAAATTCACCAAAGCACACACAGTACTTAGCCAGAAATATCAACAAGGCTTTGAGCATTTTAAAGACAGTAATTTTAATAGTGAAGCTGGTGATACCGCCATTCGCGGTATCGACCGTGAACCCATTAAAATTCTAACCGAGATTGCTCATTTCATTTCCAAACAACTACTCGCCGATACTGAATTTGCCGTCAAGAAAAAGCAACAGGTGATTATTTTAACTATTACTCTGATTACCCTCGCCGTCATTATTGGCGCAATCATCTATGCCTTCTTAATTAAAGTGATGATTATCCGCCGTGTGCAAAATTTAACACATGATTTAAAACTCATTGCCGCAGGTGATTTTACTCACCCATTGCACACCTCAGGTCATGATGAAATTGGCCAAATTGGCCTTGCAGTAAAAACACTAAAAGAAAACACCGGTAAACTGATTGCCGAAATCAGTAAAGCCACTCACCAGGTCGATCATGCGGCCCTTGAAATGTCGAGCACCATGTCGGCCACGCAAGAGCAACTCGATAAACAAGCACAAAAATCGACTCATGCTTCAAGCGCCATGAATACGATGAATGATTCTATAAAAGCCATCGTCTTAAAAGCAGAAGCAGTCGCTGAATCAGCCTTAAATGCCAATCAAAAAAGCTTAGAAGGTCAGCAAATGCTGACACAAACACGCGATATTATTAAAGGTCTCGCCAATGAGGTAAATACCACTTCACAAATTATCGGCA
The DNA here is from genome assembly GCA_001644975.1 of Piscirickettsiaceae bacterium NZ-RLO1. Taxonomy (GTDB): domain Bacteria; phylum Pseudomonadota; class Gammaproteobacteria; order Piscirickettsiales; family Piscirickettsiaceae; genus Piscirickettsia. Next base: position 2,171 of record LVCQ01000010.1, on the reverse strand, counting down.
CCTTAAGTGAATCCAGTGATAATGTCGGAAGCATTCTCGATGTCATTAAAGGGATTTCTGAACAAACCAATATGCTTGCCTTAAATGCAGCCATCGAAGCGGCACGCGCTGGCGAGCAAGGGCGTGGCTTTGCTGTTGTTGCTGATGAAGTGCGTGGTCTCGCTCAACGTACCGCTGAATCTGCCGGCCAAATTGATGATCTGATTATGGAGCTACGCTCACATGCAAGCAAAGCGGTTGAGGCAATGGAAAAAGGTAAAGCGAGTACTGAACAAACAGTAGAGCAATCACAAAAAATGTCAGATATTTTAACAATCATCATTAACTCCGTCGGTGAGATTTCAAAAACTAACAGCACAATTAGTGAATCAATCAGCAAACAAAGCGCCAGTTGTGATGATGTCAACGAACAAATTAACTCGATTAGCCAATTAGCTAAAGAAGCCAATACTTCCACCAGTCAGACAACAAAAATGAGTCAATCACTGTCAGAGCTCAGCTCAAACTTAGCTCACCTAATCAGTCAGTTTAAAGTGAACAATGCATCAACTAGCCAAGAAAATAAAAAAACAACATTAACATAAGCTCGGTATCAGTATCCAAGGCTTATTGCTTGAACACTTGCTTGCATTTTTGATAAACCGCTTTGATATAAACCATAAATATAAACCGCGTTTTGGATCTATTTTTTGTCATTACATCAAGGCAATTTCTTGGATACACGATCAACCTACCATTTTAATTTAGTGCTATCATCAATCTCAGGCCATGACATAATTAACAATATATCTGCTTAATTTATAAAAATGATAGAGCATCAGAGTATCAATGTATGATTTTTGACAAAAGCCAAACCCCCTTTGCCGAGTTTCTCAACTACATTAATAACAACCGCAGACTTGCATTGCAACCTGATATTTTACGCGCCGCATTTAGCAAACTATGCCAAAACTCTGCTATACCCCATGAAAAATTATATCAGGTTGAAAACAGCACACTTCATACCGATGAATACGATATCCCAATACGTACTTATTTACCGATAGAATACCACCTGACATTGCCTCTTATTATTTATCTACATGGTGGTGGTCATATGCTAGGCTCAATTAATGATTATGATACAACCTTGCGCGCCATCGCCAATCACTGCCAAGCCATTGTTATCGCCATCGAATACCGCCTAGCCCCAGAACATCCCTATCCAGCAGGGTTGAATGATTGTTTATATGCGATAAAGCACTTATCTCGGCAGTTTGATCAACACAGAATTTATATTGCCGGAGACAGCGCAGGTGGTAATTTAGCAGCTCTTACTACACTTAAACTACATGATAATATCAAAATCGCCGGTCAAATTTTAATCTACCCCAGCCTAGATTTCACCTCTTCTGCACCGTCCCACCATCACTACCAGCAATATTATTTTCTCGAAAAAAAAATCCCGTAAGCGTCGCTACCTCGGTAGGTATTTTGCACATCCAATGATGCAAAATCGCCGAGCAAAACGCGACGACTATAAACCCTCGGCTGCCCTCGTCACAGGGCATTACGTGCCTTGAATCGGCCACTACATACCCTGCTCTCAAATGGCGCTACGGCTCGTAAAGATTTTTAGACACTCGTTACGCTTGCTACAGACCTTACGCTCTTCCGCAACTCCGCTCTGCTAAAAATCCTCACCTACCTCGGCCTACTCACCCCGTGCTTTGCACTCCTTGGCTCGCAGCGATTGAATTTTATTTTAATCATTATTTTAACGACACTGACCAACCTAACCAATCAGAACGTATTGCCGCCTCACCACTCTTGCAACCGATACCAGCCACTATCCCAAATATCTTAACTATCACGGCAGATTTAGACCCATTGCGGGATGAAGGCATACGTTATCATCAGCAACTACAAGAGCATAATATCCATTCGAAGCTAATCAATTTTCCCAAAATGATTCATGGCTTTATGAATCTATACAAAATTGCCCCAAAACCAGTTGAACAATTATTCACACTTATTTATCAATTTATTAATGATAATAACCATAATCATAATTATCATGAATAAAGATATTGCCTATATATTTTAAAAACATATAAAACAAAGGATTAAAGATATTTAACTTAGATTTTGTTAGAGTAGTAAGAGTCTAATTATAGAGCTGCAAAAAAGGG
>LVCQ01000009.1 GCA_001644975.1 Piscirickettsiaceae bacterium NZ-RLO1 | reverse complement strand
CTATATTAACCGGGTTTTATTGTTCAGAACAACGAGCAGAAAGGGCAACCCAGAAGGCCGTAGCATCCTCAGAAATGCTTATCAACCTTGGTATTATAAAAAGAATTTAGAAAGCATTGAATCGATTGGTATCGAGCGCAATCTGGTTGGCCTGCTTAAGTTTGAAGTACCGCCGGATTATCTAAGTACTTATGCATCACCCGATCAGCAAGCTGTGGTTGATCATTTGCAAACGCTTGGCGCGAATATCCGACAAAATGAATCATCGTATTTAATCATGCCACAGCAATATGACCAAAACGGTAATAAGCTATTTAACGCCGAATTAATGTCATGTGATGGCAATACTAATGTTGATCTGTCCGGACCAATTAACCGCTATGCCTATGCAATTTCGCAAACGATGATGACGGAATTTCAGCAAATTGGTAAGACTTCGGTGGGCACTTCAAACTACGCCGAAAATAAAATCGAGCTGTTAAAAGATAGCATTTGTGCATATTTAGACATGATTAAAGGCGTGTTTAATTCGCATGCTATACCACGCTTATTTGATATTAACGGCGATTTAGCTGAAGAGTTACCAACGTTAGACTATGAAGAAGTAAAAGACGTTGACGTCGCAGAGCTTGCGACTGCGCTATCTCAACTTGTGCCGATTGGTGTGATCTCACCGGATGAATATATAGAGGAAACGGTGAGAGAGTCCTTAAACTTACCTGCGTCAAAAGAAATTAATGGCAAATAAAGCACTTTCTACAAATGCACTGATAGATCAGACCAAACCCAGTTTTAAAGAGGCTTTTTTATCTGCTGTTGCTGCGTCTCAAGCCCATACAAATGACAATGCTTTAAATAAGGCGATTAAACAAGGTGATCTTGATAAGGTACTTGATGCTGTGGGCTACAATTATCTAGTTGCTGAGCTATCTACTATATATAGTGTGGAGCAAAGTGCGGTAAAAGCAGGCGCAGATAATGCACGGCTTGCATTGCCTGATTATTTAGAAAAGAAAACGCCGCCTCTTAATATGCTAGATGACACTGTACAGCAAATTATTAAAGACCGCACAGCCGAACTTGTAACGCTTGTCTCTGAAGAAACAAAGAACGCAATAGCCGCACAAGTGAGCGAAGGTTATACCAGTGGCGAGCATGTCAGGGTGATGTCAGCGCGAATAAAAAGTCTGGTTGGATTAAATCGACCACAGCAAAGTGCAATGAATAAGTTTATTGATAATTTGCTAGAGAAAGAGATAAAGCCTGATGTTTTAGACAAGATGATTCTCAAAGAATACAACAAAAAGCTTAATTATCGTTCGCTTATGATTGCGCGCACTGAGTCAAGTTTCGCTATTCACGCCGGGCAAGAAGCAATGTGGCAAGATATGGTAAATAAGCAAATTATCAGCCCGCAGAGTGGTAAAGGGTGGTTAACTTGCGGTGATTCCCGGGTGTCTAAATTAATTTGCAGGCCGATGAATAAGCAAAAGGTTTTAGTTGGCCAACCGTTTACTACAGGGGATGGGCGAGCGGTTTATCATCCGCCCGAGACGCATCCTAATTGCAGGTGTACGGTTGTTTTGAAAGTAAAAAGCTATTAATTTTAATTTTTTATAGAATTTTACAGCAACAAACCCGTTCTTTATTTTGTTCTAAATCTGTTGATGCTTGTTTAGAGAATTGTGAGTGAAATAAAGAAAATTCATTATAATTAGAACCCTTTAAATCTGTTATGCTTTGATTAGAAATCTCCGAGTGAGATGAATCAAGTTTAGTATAAGTTGTATTTATTCCTACATTATTTTTATTCTTTGGTGAACTTAATAATTTTTCAAGGTCATTTTCTTTTGTAGACATTCTATAGCTTCCTATCCATATACTAACTGTTCCCTAACTTTATTTAAGTTTTAGACTAAATTAAACGTAAAAAATTTTAATTAACTTATTAAAAGAGCAATTTTAAAATGCCTAATTTCAACTTCTTAGCCCAATCCAACCAGACTGACGTCATGATCTATCACTCTATTGCATCCGGTGATGCGGCGTACTTCATAGATAAAATAAAAACCATTCCAGAGGATCATACGGTCAATATTCGCATTAACTCCCCAGGCGGCAGTGTCACCGAAGGCGCTGCAATGATTAATTGCATTAAAGAGCTTGGTAGCCGTTGCATTGCGACTGTTGAGGGGGTGGCCGCGTCAATGGCTAGCTTAATTGCTGTGTCTGCAAGCAAAACCAAAATAGCTAAAAATGCCATGATGATGATTCATCACCCGATGAGAGCTATTCAAGGCAATGCTAAAGAAATGACGCAAACTGCTCAAACACTCCAAGGCATGAGTGAAATTATGATCGAAGGCTATAAGGCAAAAACGGGCCTTTCGAATGATGAAATTGACGCGATGCTAGATAAAGAGTTCTGGATGGATTCAAAAAAAGCAAAAGAGCTTGGTTTTGCTGATGAGATTGTCGGTGACTCTAATATTAAAGCCTGCATTAACCCCGATGAATTCGGCTATAAAAACGTTCCACACGCCCTACTTAACCCACCTAAACAAGAGGAAAATAAAGAAATGCCCCAAGGTTCAACTAATCATATTGCAGAATTTAAAGCGCTTTTTGAAAAAGTAAAAGATGCCCCTGAAATTAAAGCGATGTTTGAAACAAAACAAGGTAACAAGAGCGATAATGACGAAATTAACACATTTAAAGCCATGCTTGAGAGCCAAACACAAACGATTAAACAGCTAGAAGCACGTGAAGAAAAAAGAGCTCTTGAGAAGTTTGAAGCGCTGGCCAGCAATTTAAAAGCCAATGGCCAAGACATCGAGGCTAAGTCGCTTAAGGCTCTACATGATAATCACCCTGACATCTACGCAAATACAGTGCAGGCATTAGAAAAAGCGAAAAACATTTTCAAAGCTGAACAGCAAGGACTTTTCCAATCTCAAGGCTTCGCAGGCGAAGCTAAGCTGACAGGATTAAAAGGCCAATATCAAGCCAAAGTTAAAAAGTTAATGAGTGAGGGCATGGACGAAGACGAAGCCATTGTTGCTGCTGCAGATGATGCGAATTATGCCGAATTGAGCTAACTTCTCGATTGGCTAAATATGAGCAAAGCAAATACCGTATACATATAATCAATTATATCATACGGCATTTAGTAGGGAGATTTTCAAAGAGTGTTAGCTATTTAAATTAACAGAATAAGATCTTGTTTTCGTTGATTTATGCTCTTCATTTAAAAACAATTGTAAATCTTTTTGCTGTCTCTCAACTGTTTTACCGTGAATATTGTTACCACAACTAATATGTGTATTGACTTGGTCAATCAGATTATCGGCTATGCCACGATAGGATTTTAAGTGTGTGACATTTTGTGCTAAGCCAAACTTACTGTACTCTAGCGTACTTGAAAGATATTTTAATGCAGCAAAATGTGCAGGATTTGTATGATTAAACTCATGATTAGAAATACGTTTAATTAATTCAAAACTTTTTTCTTTAAAGCTATGTTGACCAAAACGCTTGCGGCCATTTAGATTTGCTTTAAATTGCTCAGCTAAATTTCCTGCATACGTACGTCTTAATTCTCTATTTTGATCATTATCATTTCGAGAAAAGGTATAGTATTTTCTATATTTAGAATTAGAATAGGCTTCTAATTCCTTTATTACGCTATCATAAATATCTTTAATGGTCATAAATGGCACACTTTTAAAAATAAAAAGCATTCTACAGGATATAATGATGTTTTAGAACATAAAATAACGGAGTCTTTATATGTTAAGTTAATTTCCATAGATTTTTATTGTTTTCTTATGTTTATTAGTATTTTTTCCTATTTAACTACCCCTTATGATTTCTCTTTTTTAAATCTTTTAATAAATAATTTAGGAGTCTGTATGCTTTTACAAGGCTATAGCATTGGTGTGCTTCCAGCCGCCACAGATTTAAGTACAAAACAATGGTCAGCAGTGTCATATACAGCAACAGGGTTTGATTTAGCCCCTGCCGGTGGCTTGTGTGACGGCGTTCTACAAAACAAACCGAAACAAGGCGCAGTATGCGATGTGATGCAAACGGGTATTGCAAAAATGATTGCAAGCGCAGCAATTACCGCAGGTAACTACGTAAAAATCGCGGCCAATGGCCAAATTGTACAAGCAACCGCAGGAGATACGGCAATCGGTAAAGCGGTTGAGTCCGCAGGTGCAACGGGTGATATTATTGGCGTGATTCTTATCCCTAATGGTTATCTTATTCCTGCACTACCTCAGCCTAGCCCTAATTTATTCGGAATTGCCGCCGCAGATTTAAGTAACGCAAAAAATGCAGCCGTTTCTATTACTAAAGACGGTTTTACAGTTACAGCCGCAGGCAAAGCATGTGACGGAATCTTGCAAAATACTCCGAAAAAAAGCGAAGCCTGTGAAGTTATTTGCTCGGGCGCAGTAAAAGCAACCGCAGCCGGATCAATCACAGCAGGTAATTACGTCAAAGTTGCTAGCAGCGGGCATATAACTCCGGCTGTCGCAGGGGATACAGCAACAGCAATGGCACTTGAAACGGCAAAAGCAGCCGGTGATTTAATTGGTATTCACTTGATTCCGAACGGTTATCTTATTCCAGCAGCTTAGTAAATAGAGTTTAGCTTATGAAACAGTAATAACTTGCCTGTGAAACGTCATACTGTTGTTTAAATATTCAGGATTTGAAATTGTGAAAAAAGTGAGCGCTGTTAAAAATCCGATCATTGATGCAGTAGCAGCTAAGGTGAGGCATGGAGACAGAGTTTTTTCGTGCATAATTTGCTCCTTAAAATAACAAGCGAGTGCAAATTAACATTGATTTCACTATTAGTTATATCACGCTTTCATTAAATTAAAAATAACTTTCAAATTAAATTTTGTTAAAAAACTTAACAATTAGGAACTATTATGCCTATACCTTCCGATCTACATTTTAATTCAATTTTAACTTCTGCAAGTGTTTGTACAGTTAATAAAAACCAGAAATATGTACATGGTAGGGTTTCTCCGACTTTGCCGGTTTCTAATTTGTCAGATAACTATATGAGTTATGATCTAGCGAGCTGGTACCGATCACAAATGCAAAAACGTGCCCCGGGAACTACGGCCGCTCAAGCGGATATTTCATATAACTTCGATAACACATATAAATGCGAGCAATATGCTTTGCTTGTTCGTATTCCAGATGAAGTCCGTAAAAATGCTGACAGCGTTGTTAAGCTTGATAAGGATTACACTGACTTTTTAACAATGCAGATGCTTTTATTTAAAGAGAAGCAAGCGGCAGATTATTATTTTAAATCTGGGACGTGGAGCACTGAGTACCAAGGCGTTGCAAGCGCTCCTAAAGCCAATCAATTCATCCAGTTTAATCAAGAAAACTCAACACCTATCGAGTTTATAGCGAATTTACTAGATGATATTGAAGAGAAAACAGGCGGATTCCGGCCTAATTCTATCACTATGCCGCGTCGTGTTTTTACTGCTCTTAAAAATAACGCTGAGATTGTCGATCGAGTAAAGTACAACGGCGGCACAAAAGGCGGTGCATCTTATGTCACACCTCAAGCCATTGCTGCTTTGCTTGAAGTTGACGAAATGAATGTAATGAGCGCAACTGAAAACATTAAAGCAGAAAGTGCAAACAAAGCAACAGAGCTTAAGTTTATTAATAATAATGCAGTGCTACTGCAATACAAAGCCAACCCAGCAACCAACGTGGCCATGGCAACCGCTTGCCGCACTTTCCAATGGACGGGACTAACTGGCGCTAAAAATGGTCATCGTATTTTAAAGTATCGTGATAACAATTCTAATCATTCTGACATCATCGAAATTCAAAGCTGCTTTACTAATGAAGTAACTTGTAAAGACTTCGGTGTTTTACTGACCGATTGCATTAGCTCATCTTAAAGTTATGCTTAAACACTATTCAGAATTTAACGAGGCGCTAGAGTTTTGCGCCGCAAGAGCTTCCGGCCTCCTTCTCGGAGGCAAACACTACAAAAAAGATCAGAAAATAAAAAAAGAGTTGCTGACATACAGGCAGCTCAGGTGTTTATTTATGGCTGGAAAAACTGACTACTACAAGAAAAAAGGCAGCAAAAAATGAGCTGGTCGTATGATGTTACTCAACTGCCAGCATCAAGTCTTTTTCAAGTGCGTTATTTAATCGGCGACACTGACGAAAAAGAACCGCTTTTACAAGATGAAGAAATAACTTTTACTCTTGGTCAATACAACAATACAGAGCAGGCAGCAGCAGCTTGTTGTGAGAATATAGCTGCACAATTCTCGCGTCAATCAGATCAAACGGCTGGAAAAGTCAGCGAAGACCTTTCTCAAAAGTCAGAGCAATATTTAAAACTCGCTGAAAAGATTAGAAACCGCACAAGCTCTAGCCTCGGTGTTGGGGCTTTTTATGCGGGGGGAATTAATAAAGCGGATGATGTGAAATATCGTTCTGACTCGACGATTAATCAACCCAGGTTCATGCGAGGGATGTTTAATGACCGCCAAGCTGGATATTAAAATCAATGACAAACTGCTTAAAAGTCTAGAAAAAACATTAAAAGGCGCAATCAATACACGGGCTTTAAAAGTTGGTTTCTTTAACGGTGTAAAAAACGACGATAAAGAGAACAGCCCAACCATTGCCGCAATTGCACGAGCTAATGAGTTCGGAGTCCCCGAGCTTAATATCCCAGAACGTCCTTTTATGCAGCAAACCCTTGAGGCTCACGGCTTTTATAAGCGTTCTCTTGCAATTCGCTTAGGTCGAGTGATACGCGGCACACGTAGCCTTGACGCGCAATTAATCGCTGTCGGTGAGAAGATGGCCAGCGACATCAAGCAAACAATTACAAGCGGCAGTTTTGAGAAAAATGCAGACACTACTATTGCAAGAAAAGGCTCAGATAAGCCGCTTATAGACCTCGGTAATATGCGTGCAAACGTCAGCTACAGGATTGATTAATGCTTTATCTTGATAAAAAAACAATCACAATCACCCGCTATAAACCGGAGCAAGAAATCATCGAGGGCATTGTTAGCGATGTAATCGACAAAACTTTCGATATTGATGCGGTTGTTTTGCCCTATTCTGACCACTTAAAACACGAATCAACCGCATTCAATCGAAAAACTTCGATAGAGATATTCTCAGAGCAAGCAATTTATGGGGCTGACATCGGCACAAACCAACCGGCTGACCGCGTTACTTACAATAATAAAAATTTTGATGTGGTTGGAGTAAAACGGTATGGCAATCACTGGGAGGTTATTTGCATAGAAAGTGATGAACATTCAACGATTACAGACTGCACTACTCAATACACTTAAAGAAAACACTAACGAAACTCTGATCATCGGCTATCAAAAAAATCTAAGACTCAATCAATTCACCTCATTACGTTATTACAATTCAAAAATGGTTGGCCAGCCCAATGAAACGCCTTGCGATGAGGGTGTGCAAATAGCACAACTCTATGAGCTTATTTTTATTATTGAAGCCCTAGGGGAAGATTCAGCCTCACGAGCAACACAGTTAGCTTCAACGTTTCGACTGGCCAGTCAAAAAAATAAACTTGCAGGCCAAGGGCTGAAATTTTTTAAATGTGGGCCTTTGCAAGATGCAACGACCTTTTTATCAACCGATTACAACTTACGAACACGCTTTACAGCACATTTTTACGCGCAAGACGTACGTGTTGATGCCGTTGGCTTAGTCGATGATTACAGCTTAGAGCTGATTGCTGAAGATCAAAATCAGACAACTATTTCAGATGAAATAATTAACATAGGAGAAAATAATGGCGAGTCTTGACTCGATTATTAATATTACCGTAGTCGATGAAACCGGCGCGGTCGCACAAACTGGTTTCGGTGTGCCGATTTTCATCGCAACGCACAGCGCCTGGCAAGACCGCATCCGCTTTTATACTGATTTAAAAAGCGTGGCCGCCGATGGCTTTGACACGGCTTCTAAAGTGTATATCGCTGCACAATCTTATTTTTCACAAACGCCCTGCCCTCCTAAGATTGCGATTGGCAGAAAAGACGCGGGTGATGCAAATTGGGCTGACACCATTAATGCCATTGCTGAAGTTGATAACAGTTGGTATGCCATCGCAACTGATGATCATACAGCAGACTCAATTGTAGAGATTTCTGACACAGTCAACGCAATGACTAAAATTTATGGTTATTCTACTGATGACGCAGATGCAAAAGACCCGACAAAAGACACTGACGCCTTTAGCCAACTTTCTGCGAAATCTGCTAAGCGCAGCTTTGGACTATGGAGCGCCGGGGCAGACTCAACTTTTCCAGAATGTGGATGGATGGGCGGCCAGTTACCGCAGCAACCGGGTTCAATCACCTGGGCTTATAAGCAAATCAACGGCTCTAGTGTCGATACTATTTCATCAAGTGCTGAGACAGCACTAGATCAAAAAAATGGTAACTATTACACGCAAATCGCAGGCAAAAACCTGACGATTAACGGCATGGTCGCTAACGGCGAATTTATTGATATTATTCGCGGCATTGACTGGCTAAAAGCGCGACTACAAGAAGAGCAATTCTCACTGCTGGCCAACACACCAAAAATTCCATTCACTGATGCAGGCATCGCAATGATTGAGAATGCATGCGTTGGCGTTTTAAAAGAAGCACAGCGTTTAAAGGTCATTGCAGACTACACCATCGAAGTGCCAAAAATCACAGATACACTCACGAATGACCGAGCAAACCGCAAATTAACCGGCATTAAGATCACAGTACGCATGAGTGGCGCAATTCATGAAGTGGATGAAACGCTTTACGTGCAAGTTTAGGAGAAACAATGTCAACGACAACAAGTATTATACCTACAGATACCCTCATTATTTTTGGTGGTATTAATATTAATGGCTTTGCTGAAGGCTCATATATCAAAGTTAAGCGCAACAAAAAAGAATGGAATCAAAAAATAGGTGCGCATGGCGATATGACACGCATCAGAAACCTTGATCAAAGCGGTACGATCACCGTCACGATTCAACGAGGCATGTTGTGTAATCAGCTTCTAAGCGGCATCAAACAAATTGACTCACAAACAGGCAACGGAGTTTACCCGATTTTAATTAAAACAGGTGATACGACGATCGGAGCAGGTGAGCATGCTTATATTACTGGATGGCCTGACTTTGAAGAAAGCACCGAAGTTACCAACGTTGAGTGGGAGTTTTTTGTCGCTGATTTAGAAATGAATATAGGAGCAAGCTAGATGCATGATAATTTACAGTCAAAAGAAATCATTATAAACAACCTTAAATTTACAATTAACCCTTTACCCCTAAAGTACTCTTATGCAGCCTATTTAGAAGTTGGTAAAATTCTCGCCTCTCTCAACAGTAATGACATTTCTTTAAATAAAGAATCCAATCTTGCAGATATGGCAGCAAAAGTATTACCTATGCTTGCAGAGTATCTACCCTATGAAAAAGCCAGCGCTTACATTAAAGCATCAGTTTTATTAGATGGCCAACCCATCAACGACGCCATTCTTGAAGTGTCAGGAGTAAATGCATTTGTTGAGTTATTGACCCAAACACTTAACGAAAGCGTGGTAAAAAGCTTAAAAAAGCTCGATTTCAAAGGTATGTTAAGCCGTCTCGGTCTAACGTTACTCAACAAGTCGAGCGAGAATCTAGCCTAAACTTTTCTCTATTCTGGGTAGCTAATGAATATCACACTACCCCTAAAGAAATTAACGAAACTTGGAATCTTGCCGAGTTTCTTGATGCCATTGAATACCTCACGATTAAGCAAGCCATTAAAGAAGAAGCCTACGAAGAGAACGAATAATGTCAGGAAGTTTACTTGCAGACTTTTTTGCACGATTTAGCATTAAAGTTGACCAAAACTCTGTTAATCAAATGACAGGGGCTACTCAGTCGGCTGAAAATTCTATGCGTGGCATGAAAAAATCAACCGATGCAGAGACGCATGCGCTTTTACAAATGAAAGAGGCCATTGTCGGCGTTTCAGAAAAAATGGAGTTTTTAAAAAAGGCTGTTATTGGCTTTTTCTTTTATGAAGTAGCTCACAACATTTATGAGGCGGCAACCGAATATCAAAATGCTCAGAATATGATAGAAAATGCCACCGGCTCAGAAAAAATGGCCGTCAATGAGATGAAGCAGCTTGTTGATTATGCAACCAAGTGGCATTTAAAAATTGATGATGTGACTAAACAGTTCGGCTCTTTCAACTTAGCTCTAAAAGAAGCAGGCGCAACACAATCTCAAATCATGGATATGTACCAAAAAATCAACGTCGGCTTTACAGGTGCGCATATCACGGGGTTTGAGCGCGAGCGCTCAATGGCCGATTTTATTAATGATGTTGTTAATGTTCCACAAATACAAATGGGGCGCATTAAAAACCTGATGCTCTCGACCCGTACCGGCTTATTATCTGCTTTAATGCAAAAAACAGGCGCAACAACAGACGAAGAGCTTGGTAAACAACTAAATGCGATGAATAAAGTTCAGCGCCTGCAATTAATCAGCAACACGCTTAACGACAAATACATGAAGGGCGCAAAGCTTTTCACCAAGAGCTTACAGGGGGCAGCAAATAACTTAAGTAACACACTCACTAAAGCAAAAGTTGCTTTTACACAGTCAGGCTTTGGTAAGTGGCTTTCAGTACTTTTTAATACATTATCAAGCGCAATTAAAGGATTAACGCCTATTATTCAGGCGATTGGCTCCGCCTTTGGCTTTATTGCTCCGGTTATTAGTGCTTTTGGTTTTGCGCTTGAGATTGTGATAGACACCGTTGATGCAGCGCTTGATATTTGGAACCAAATACCTGGCACAATGAAATGGATTTTAGGAGGAATTACTGCCGTTACAACGGCCTTACTCTATTATTCGAAAGTCGCAAAAGTTGCAACTATTTTTACAGAGTTATTAACTTCACCTATTTTGCTTATAGGTGCTGCCGTTGCAGCTGTCATCTTAGTTATTCAAGATATTATTACTTATCTAAAAGGTGGCCAATCCGTAACAGGCTCAGTTATAAAGGCGATGAAAGGCTATTGGAGCGACTTTGCTGCTTTTATGAAACGGCTTTGGAATAGTATTTATAATGCATTTTTTAAACCGTTTGTTGATGGCTTTCACACCGTAGAAAACAAAATCAGTTCGATTGGTAAATGGCTAGGAAAAACGGGGCATATGATCTCTCACCCTAGCCAATGGTTTGAAAATAAAGTTGATGACTCACCGGAAGAGAAAAAACTTGACGCATTAATTGCTAAATCAAAAAGACAGTATGCAATTACTAATACAGTAAAACATGCACATACTGTTGTTGCTCAACATATTCAAAAAAATATTAAGCCCTTGGTGCATAAAATCAGCAAACCGCAATGGATAAGCCAAGCCAAGCAAATGCAACAAAGCTGGCAAAATGGCATGAATTTAATGTCACAATCAAAACCGGCGGCGCTTGCAGGAGTTCGGCAAAACGCAATTCATCAATCGCTAAATGCAAATGTCAGCACACCGATACAGCAACATATTTCGACAACCATTAATTTACCGCCCGGCTCAACACAATCTCATGCTGAAGAACTCAATCAGCATATCCACGATACATTAAAAAAACTTCAACATGAGCAGAACACCCAAGCTCTTGCGAAATTCACAAACAAAGAGTAAACAATGGGAGCAACTTTATTCCTTGATAAGACGACGGTTTATATTGATACCGTCGATAAAGAATCTAAAAAATATACCAATGATGTCACCCACTTCCCTGTAGAGTCTGGTGCTTCAATAACTGACGATATTATTAATAAAAACCCTCAAATTAATTTAGTCGGTTATGTGTCTGCTTACCCTATTGTCTTTATGTCAAGCTTATCGCCTTACTCTATCAATATGTGGGATAGCTTAAAGTCAGGTAGCGTCGTTACACAACAATACACATCACCCAGTGATGCCGAACAAATTCTTACAGACTTTTGGGAACTAGGGACGCCCATAAGCGCAACAATAAAAAATCAATTATTTGAAAATCTAGCAATCAAACAACTGCAATTTAACGCTGATTCAAGTACGGGCGACTCTCTGCATGTCACCTTGTCACTCGAAAGAATAAAGATTGTCACAAGTAAAACAACAGCAGTGCCCGATAACATCACCGATCCAAAAACTAAAGACGATGCAAGCAAGAGCACTGATTTAGGCACAAAACCAACGCAACCAGCATCTAAAAGCTACTTAGAGGCTCTATGGCAGAAATAATCCGTTTAAACAGCACTTACTCAAATTATACTGAAACGGTTTCACTCGAAGGCACCGCCTACATCTTTACTATGCGCTGGAACACACGGGATGAGACGTGGAGAATATCGATTGCTGACACCGACGGCAACGCGATTTTAAGCGGCTTAAAGTTATTACCGTATTCACCGCTAGTACAACGATATAAGCTTACTAATTTCATCACTGGCGAGCTGATCGGCATTAATACCGCAAATCAATATGAACCGCCGACGCGTAATAATCTCGGTACAGACTTTAAGCTTTTTTATCTGACACAAGACGAAATTAATGAAACAATTTAACCGCAAGTGGTCCCTAAAAATTGGCGAAGCTGGCAAGACTGAGATAGAAATCACCGAACTCAATATTAAATTTGATATTACAAAAACGGATGAAAGCAGCGACCAAAACAAAGCAAGTATCACGGTCTACAACTTAAGTGACTCAAATGTCAGCAAACTCAAAAAAGGATTAGCCTTGATACTCTCTGTTGCTTACGACGATCAGCCGCTTGTAACTTTGTTCACTGGCCAAGTAAGCGGCTTTGATACGCACAGAGAACAAGCTAGCCGCGCAACACTCATACAGTGCAGTGACGGTTATATGCCGTTGAAAGAGACTTTTTCATTCAGCACATTTCCATCCGGTACTAATGCGTTACAAGTTGCTCAGAGCTTAATTAAAGACCTCAGCGCCGACGGTACAATCTCTAAAAGTGAAATCACAGACCAAGACACGTTAACCCGTCACATTTTCTCTAACGGTTATTATGTTGCTGGCTTAACGCGCGATGCTTTGCAAACACTACTCGGTTCGCTCTTTATGAAGTTCTCAATACAAGACGGCGTGATTTATATCAGCTCAGCGCTGAGAACCAACACACAAAAACAAGCGCTGTTATTAACTCCTGACACCGGCTTAATTGATTCCCCTCGAGTTACTGCATTTAACCCAAACGGCTTAGAGCGTGAAGATATACCCAACAATGGCCTACAAATTACCAGCTTAGTCAATCCGCGCATTGTGCCGCATTCAATTGTCAAAGTTGAAACGCAGTATATCAATAGCTTTTATCGAGTCAGTAAAGTTAATCACCGGGGTGAAGCCCTCGGCAAAAATTGGAAAACATTAGCAACACTGGAATCTATCAACAATGACTAATACATTAGAGCAAGTGCTACATGCTGCGCTTGAATCTCGACTCTGTGATGTGCACACCTCTATCCCTGGCCGTATTGCCTCCTACGATGCGAAAACACAAAAAGCAAACATCCAACCAGTCATTAAAAAGAAACTACGTGACGGGCGCTCTTTTTCGATGCCGGTTATAACTGATATTCCTGTGATGTTTCCAAGCGCTGGGGGTGGCCTGTTATCTTTCCCAGCCAAGCAAGGCGATACCGGACTTTTATTTTTCTGTGAGCGATCTATCGATCAATGGATGACGGGCAACAACGACGAAGCTGAACCCCTGGGAAATCATAAGCACAACTATACAGATGCGGTTTTTATCCCGGGTTTATATCCATACAGTAAAACTCTTAACGCTGACCCTATTAACACAGAGCTTAAATTCTCTGGCAACCAGATTATTTTAAAACCAGACGGCAGCATCGTGATTAATGCGCCCAAGTCAGTCACGATCAATACAGAAACTTACAACGTTAATGCCACCAAGCAAGTTAATTTCAAATCACCATTACATATCTTTGATGGTGAAGTTCAGGTAACGCAATCCTTCTCTAACCCAGCACTCACCGCAAGCGCAAGCTCTAAGGCTTCTAGTTTTACGGGGGATATTTATAGTTCAGGAAATATTAACAGTGATAAAGCCATCACAGGTAAAACAGATGTTATTGCAGGCGGTATTAGCCTTAAATCTCACAAGCACGGCGGAATTGAGCCAGGCG
Source organism: Piscirickettsiaceae bacterium NZ-RLO1 (assembly GCA_001644975.1). Classification (GTDB taxonomy): domain Bacteria; phylum Pseudomonadota; class Gammaproteobacteria; order Piscirickettsiales; family Piscirickettsiaceae; genus Piscirickettsia. The sequence continues at coordinate 27,978 of LVCQ01000009.1, read as the reverse complement.
GCGGAACCACGAGCACGCCTCAATAAACTCAATCCATATCACGAAAAAAGCTTAATACCAACCACAATTAAACAGCGTACTTTAGTTGCTAGATACATTTGCAATAAGTCACATAAGCTTGGCTTATCCTGTGACGAAAAAGAATTGATAAACTTATGAAGATAGACAGTAGTCTTTAAAATTTGTCTGTTGCTGATGCGCTTCATTAGAGAAAGGTAGTGAAGAGTTTCGCCGGTTATAATTAACTGTTTCATCTATAGCCAGGCGTCTATTTCCTGAGGGAATAGAGTTTAATAATTGCTGTGCTCTATCTGTATAGGTTGAAGAGATACTATTACCCATATCAAGGATTTCACCAACTAAAAGCTTGATATGATCAAATACAACAGGGTCATACCTATTCCCTATTTTTGTTCTATTTTTTATTTCCATTCGAGTTGTTACTTCTAGTGCTTGAAGGGCTTTACCTACATCATCTTTATCCAACATTTGATTAGCAAACTGAATAAACATAACCTTTCTTTCTTGCTCACTGATTTGATAAAGCTTTCTCGGCATAATCAATTCCTCATAACTTAACATTAAAAACACCATTCTTTTTTGTTTTTGTATGTTAAACAATTTAAAACTATTTTAGTTATGTATATGGACAAACAATGACAGACTTCTTACTTAACGATGATCACGATATTGATTTTAGTTCTTTATCTTTGCATTTAACTAACAGCCTAGCTCAGCGCCTCAGCATTAAATTAAACACATTTCAGGGCGAATGGTTTTTAGATAACACCGCAGGCATCCCCTACTTTCAAAATATCCTTGGACAAAAGGCCAATAAAACCGTCATCGACTCAATTTTTAAAAAAGCCATTCTTGAAGAAAAAGACGTCAGTACAATTTTAGAATTCACATCATCCATTGATAACGCAAAACGCAAGTACAGCTACACCGCGCGAGTTTTATCAGCAGATAATACGGAGGTTACAGTAAGTGGCTAGCAGCTATTTAACTGACATCGGCCTGACACTGCCGACGCAAGACGATCTTGTTAGCGATATGGTCGTAGATGCACAATCTTTGTGGGGGTCGGGCGTACAAGCTGAGAAGTATAAAGTGCTCGGGCAATTATTTAAAATTGTTTCAGCGCAGCTCTATCAAATTTATCAACTTGCTGGGGCAACGTATGATGCTCAAAATGCTTATAGTGCCCAAGATAAAAACTTAACTGACTGTTGTGCCCGCGTTGGCGTCCAACGTCTCGGCGCGAATAAATCAGCAGCTAAGTGTATTTTAATCGGCAATACGGGCGTTAATATCCCGGAATACTCACAAATTGCTGTAGCAAACACGTCAAAGATTTTCGAGCTAACGAATGATCAAACGATTAGCTACAACAATGCAACCTTTTTACAAGTTCTTGTTGCAAGCCATATCGAGGGTACAAATTACTATCTACACATTGATAATGTTGACTACAGTTATACGGCTATCGCTAACGATACGGCCGACAATATTGCAAGTAAGCTTGCTGAAAAAATTAACACCACTTCCGACAAACTCACAGCAAAAAATAAAAGCTCTGGAGTTTTTACAGTTGAAGCAAACAAGGAACTTTCAACATTTGCAACGGAACCCAGCGCAGGTTTAAGCATAGAAAAGTGCGGCATTATCGCCACCGTTGAAGCATTAAATTACGGCGTTATAAGTGCCCCCGCCAACAGTCTCACTGAAATTAAAACACCAGTCTACGGCTGGGACAGTTCAATTAATCCAAACGATGCAACGCTTGGACGTGATAAAGAGTCTGACACCGAGTTATTACTACGCAGAAACGGTAGTCTTAAAATATTAGGCTCTGGGTCTACCGATGCAATAAGCGCATCTTTAAGACAGCTTGACGGAGTGACGAACGCCTATGTATTTCAAAATACAAAAGACAAAACCGATGCGAATAATTTACCCCCTAAATCAGTCAGCGCGATTGTTCTCGGCGGCAATGAGCAAGAAATAGCACAAACTTTTTACAATGAGAAAAGCGGCGGTATTGCGACGTACGGCGAAATAGAAAACAAAGTCATAGACTCAAACGGTGATACACAGCTTTGTTACTTCTCGCGCCCTACTGAAAGACCAATCTATATCGATATAGTTTTTGCAAAAGAAGACAAAGAGGCACTACCTGCCGATATTAATAACGCGATGATTAACACCGTTATAGAGTACGGTAACACCCTCACAGTAAACACCGATGTAATCCCTCAACGTTTCGTCTCAGCAATTTATAAAGCAATTCCTGAAGGCATTGAATACATCGATCTTTCAATGAAAACCGATATTAACGGCTCGTGGAGTAAAAAGAAAATAACGATTGACCGCGTATCGATCGCCGTTTTTAAATCAGCTAACATTACAGTGAGTGAAGATGACGACGATCACCCCAATTGATCACAACGCTATGGCTTTAAGCCGCACACTCGAACAGTTTCAAGGTAAAGAGAATTATACGAAGATCGTCCAAGTTTTAGCTAATGCGCTGCAAACCTCTGAACAAACATTTATCGACCTTTTAACCAAACGCTATATTGATAACGCCACAGGCAAGCAACTGGATGATGTCGGCTATGATGTGGGGTGTTCGCGCAATGGCTTAAAAGATGATGATTATCGCCGTGCAATTTATTTGCAGATTGCCATTAATACAAGCCAAGGCCGTGAACGTGACATTTCTTTTGTAGCCAAACAAATCACTGCATCAAGTGTTATTCAATTTCGAGAAAACAATCACGGGCCTGCTCAACTGCAAGTTTTTTTCGACGGCGAAAACGCAACGCCTAGCAACATGCAACTTGTCGCACAGGTTATCGGGGGTGGCATTCAATACTACGGCTTAACAACACAAGGCGGCAGCCCTTTCGGCTTCGATGATATTTCAAGCGGCTTTGATGATGGCCGTTTAACCGCTGAATTTTTACTTAATTAAATAGGAACACTATGAGCTTAGAACGCCCTACAACTTACCCAGATTTTGCGATGAAAGATTGCACTGACCCGATTAGTGGCCAGCCAAATGTAGAAGCAATCCCTCAAACTCTCATCGACTACGGCTATGCATTCAGAGATAAGCCAGAGTTTAATAAATTTAATTACATTTTTAGAAGCGTGGCGCAGTGGATTCGTTACGTTGATGAAGTCACGCAGAGCTTTGGTTATTTGCCGTTTAATTTTGGCCAAGATGCAACGACTACAACAGGCCTCATTTTCGGTTATCTGCAAGGCTCAGTGACGCAAAACAATGAAAGCATTACCGTGCCAGCAGGGACGGTTACACTTACAGCAAGCACAACAAACATCGTGTATGTTGATCTAACCGACACAACAGTAAAAGCAACAGATGCATCACTTCCAGACAATGCAAACGATGTCGAACTCTATGAGATCACTACAGACGCAAGTCAAATTACAAACATTGTTGATAAACGAACTTGGATTAATGAAACTGCCAGCCATCAAATTAACTGGGGTAACTCTAGTGTTGCTGTTAAAAATCAAAACGGTGAAGTTGATATTAATGTTGCTGGCTCTACCGTATTCAAAGCAACTAACTCGCAAGTTATTTCTAACAATCCGTTTAAGGCACTATCGGGAATAACATTTGCAGATAACACAACGCAGAGCACCGCCGCTTATAATTTACCTGAGTATGACGGTACAGCTCGTACACTCTCATCCAATAACGATTTAAACACTATTTTTACGACAGGGATTTACTGCGGCATTCCAAAAAACAACCCGATTAATGATACAAGCCCGAGCGGCGAGTGGTTCAATTTTTTTATTATCGGCGACGGTAAAAAATCAGCGTCACAGTTTGCAATTCCGTGGTCAAATTTGTCTCGCGGTGTCTGTGTTAGAACTACACAAAATGGAGCAGACGGCTGGTCAGAGTGGGAGCGACTCAACACGCAAGACAAAATTTACAGTGACGGAAAATCTAAAGTAAGCTTTGATAGTGATAACGCAATTTGTTTTTATTATGAGAACAAAAAAGTAGCATCGATTAATGGCAGCGGTCTTACATTCAGCGATGGCAGCACTCAAAACGTAGCATCCCCCGCAGTCGCAAAAAATTATAATGGAGATACCTGCGGCATTTATGTCGATAACCTTGGCGACTGGAATCTAGTTAATCAAACCGGTTTTTTTGTCTGTACAAATACATCAATGAAAAATAGCCCAACTCTAACATCGACCAAAGGCCATTGGTGGACATGTCACGTTGTGCGCGTGCCTAATTCACCTGACTTAACACAGACTATCACAGGCTTAGCCGTAGATGGCACATCACCTACTTTTGTGCGTCAATATACCTCAGGGTGCAGCTGGACTGCATGGCAGCGCACGGATAACACACCTAGCTCAATCCAAAGCGAAACGCTCACACGCGCACAAAACGATGACGGCAGTCTCAAGGTAGAAATAGACCTTAATCAACTTCACCCTATTGGCGCTCTTTGGTTCACTTTCAACGATAAAGCAATACCACCTTACCAAGGTAAAGGCATCACTTGGAAAAAAATCACTGACATCGACGCAGATCATGCCGGTCGCTTACTCACTATCGCAGGCTCAAGTAACTTTGCAGTGGACGCCGGAGCAAAGGCAGGCTCTACAAGAACAAATGACCACACTCTTTCTATTGATGAAATGCCCGAACATAATCACGGTATTCCGAATGAGTCAGCAATTCAAAGAGGCGGGGCAGATGTTGGTGTAGTTAAACCTACCACAGAAAATAAAAGCGATGACTACACATTCAACACCGGCGGTGGCAAACCACACTCTCACGGTCTTGATCCTGCGCGCTCAGGTGTGATTGTGTGGGAGAGAACAGCATAAGAACTACAAAAAAGGCCCCTCTGGGCCTACATTATAAAATCGCGTCTAACGCTTCTTGTATTTGTTCTTTTTGCTTACGTGTGAGCTTCTCGGACTTAACTATAAAGCCGCTATCTGTGTATCTCAGATTAGCTTTTTCAGAGCTGAAGACATAGCGTTCAATCTTCTTCTGAGGCTGCTTCTCTGGTGGGTTAACCTTGCGGTCTACTTTTGCAATAAAAGTCTTCCAGTCAAGAAAGTCACCTTTACTTTCCTCTGTCCCGACTCGGGACAGTAAACCTGAACCACTTCTTGTCCCGACTCGGGACAACTTATGAGACAAAGAAATAAAAGCCCCCTCATAGCAATCACTTTGGGGGTTACTGTTCTTCGTTCTTTTCGCTAATTCTTCAATTTGAGAAGCGCCCAGTATCTCCATAGGCAACACTTCCTTAACACTGTCAGGAATGTTATCAACTTGAAGTAACCGACCAACCTGAGTCTTGCTTACTTTGAACTGCTTTGAAAAATCTCTAATGCTCCTAATGTTAAACATTTTCATATATTCAACATAAGTTAACGCTTTATCATAATCACACAAGTCAACTCTTTGCTCATTTTCTGCAATAATTGTTTGTGCAGCTTCTTCATCAGAGCAATCAACCACTCTAACTAAAAGAGGCTCTTGATTAATTTTTGCAGCTTCATAGCGACACTCTCCAGAAATTAACTCATAACCTCCGTCACTAGACTCCCTAACAATGCATGCATTGATTTGTCGCTTACCTTCCATACTAGATGCAAGACTTTTTATAGCTTTATCATCTTTAACATTTCGGTCAATTTTAATATCTGCTATCTTAATCTCATTTGTTGGTGCCCACAGTTCGCGACTAAAAACTGTAGCCTCAACAAAATCCTGTTCGCCCTTAAGCTTTGGCTTTTTCTTTTTGTTTCGTTTTCTTACTACGGCCATTTTTCTTGCCTTTAAATAAATTAATTATATAGTCAGTAAATGCAACAAACTCAGCTTTTCCTTTTCTGTCTTTTAACTCAGTAATTCCTCGCCCTGTGCTTGAGCTTTCTACATAAGCATCCCGAGAATAAAGACAACCACTATACAAGTCTATGTTTTCATCGTCACTTAAAGCCTCTATAAGCTCCTCTGCTTTTTTGCTCTTACTGTTAGGATTTACCATATTTAAAATATAAACAGTTTTAAGCTTATCATTCCCTATAGACTGAGCGTCATCAATTATCTCTGTCATTCCTTCAATTACATCGAGATCATACTGAGATTGACGCATAGGTATAATTGCTAAATCAGCAACAACTAAAGATTGACGCATCTCTGTACTATCATGTCCGCCAGTATCAACAACTACATAATCATATTGCTTTGATAAAGCTACAGCTTCATGCTTAATTTTTCCGATTTTCTGAACATGTTTTATCTGGGGTAAACTTTCATCATCTAACCTAGTATCAGCCCACAAGCTTGCACTAAATTGCGGATCTGAGTCTAAAAGAGCAACTTTAAACCCCGCTTGCGTTAATGACACAGCCAAAGAGGTAGCAATTGTGCTTTTACCAACACCGCCCTTGCTACAAGCTATCGTTATAACAGGCATAAACAACCCTCAATCTTAAAAACTTACTAATAGTATCACTCATTATCATAAAAAAATTAAAGCGATTAAAAAATATTTTTTATTCACACTCAAAAAAAAGGGCCGAAGCCCTTAATCAAACCGCAACCTTAATCTGCTTAGGGTGCTTATTTTTAATATCATCTCGTTGTATTTTAACATCTCTAGGCGCATCAATACCGATCCTTACTTGACCATCTACTACAGATAAAACCTTTATAGTAATATCTTTACCTACAAAAATTTCTTGTCCGCTTTTGCGTGTTAAAACTAACATGTCTATCTCCTTGTTAAGCTTGTTCTTCAAGAATTGAATTAAGGTCGGTGACGTTATTCATTGTATTGAGTGGCTGATTAAGATCAGTGTAGGTTTCTTGTCCTATTGCACCTTGTGGCTGAAGTGCAGGGGATGGAGTAACATCAATATACTCTCTATTTTTAGCTTCTACTATCTGCTCACCTTCATCATGATCGTAAATACCACCAAAGCCTAAAGCAATACGACCCGCCTGTATAAAGGCTCTATGTCTTAGCATTCGTTTAGGATGAGTCTGCCAAGGCGTTACTGGTGTGTATGAACCATACTGCCCATTTTTATTTTTAGGCTCTTTATAAACTTCATCAAGATGCTCTCTAACACGAACAGGGTGAGAGCAGCCTTTACGATAAATTGCACACTCTACCCATTCATGACACTCAACTTTCATCGTTCCAGGCTTGGCCATTACATCAGAATAAAAAAATTCAGCACCATCATAATTAGGATTTGAGTTAATTATTTTTGACCATCCATCCACACTCACAATAGGAATAATCTCGCGCCCTTCTTTAGGTGAAAAAGCATAAATTTCTTTGGTGAAAGGGTCTAAACCATAGCGATCTGCTACAACTAAAAGCACCATCATTTGTTCAGTTGTAATATCCTTTTGATTGAAAACAGTCGTCTTTAACGTATCCAAAAGCCTGGTATGCTCGACACCGTAAGTATTAGCAAACTTTCTGACAAGGCTAGACGCTTTATTTTGTGTTTGCATTTCCATTTATTTAACTCCCATAATTTTATTTAATTCGTAACGTGGCACTTGAAGATCAGTAATTCGGCTACCATAGGCAAACTGCTCTAGGCTCTTATCACCTGCTTGCCATTGCTTGTAACGTTCTAATGCATTTCTACAAAGCTGCAAACCATAGCTATGCGCTTCTGAACCCCATTCGATTTTGTGATAAGCAACATAGCCAGTTGCTTTATGAACCGCACAGAAAACAAAAGGCCGTTGCACTCCTGTCTGTTGTGCAATAACGTGCATATAAAGCGCCGCGCTTAGGTAGTAGCTAAGATCAACGGCGACTTTAGAAAACCGCTCAACCGAAACCTCATCTCGGCAGGTTTTAATATCTACAATCGCAGCAGGATGTAAATAATCAGCCCTGACACGTACAGAAACACCCTCTATCTCGCCGAATATGCTTACTTCAGGCTTGCCCCCGACTAAAAGCACTTTGCTCATTTTGTGGCTTTCTATAGCTTTCGCTAAGAATTGCGCTTGTTCCATTATTGCAGGGGTGACAAACTCTTTGCCTGCGTGTTGACGATGATAGTTTTCCTCCATTAAACAAAGCACAGGCGCATCTTGATCTTTTTCTTTGAGAAGCTCGATCAGCTCATCTTTTTTAAGCTTTGACGGGTGATTGTGAAGCTCTTTATCACGGATATAAGCCCGCATATCTTCAACTTTACTCAATGCCTCTTTAGGTGCAGCAAAAGGCTCAGCATACCGTTTGCTGATCTCACTAGGTTCTAACACTAAGGCATGAACCAAATTACCCAGCTTAAAGCAGTCAGTTTGCGGCATTGGATTTATTGTAGAATCTATAAAGTGACGGATTGATTTATTAATCAACTTAAGTTGACTACTGCTTAACTCTGGCCGTGCGTGATATTCATCATTAGGCATCCCTTCAATGATTTTAGCGCCAGCCCAATCTAATTGTTCTGCGTGCATGACTTATCCCTCAAAAACAAATTTGTAAAACTAAAAATTAAAAAAGTGATGATTTAATTCAGATGGATGCTCTTAGCAGAACTAAGACCAGTTTTTACAATTCGATATTGAGAAATCGGGTTATCTAATTTTTTAAGAATGCGGCTAATCGCAGGGATTGATTGACCTATCTTACATTCAAGCATGCCGAGCATAACTTCAAGGTCGCGGATGTCAGTGCTAGAAAGTTGGTAGTAAGGTTCGTCAGATTTGACGGATGCAGGTAAATTGGACATAATTTCCTCGCTTATATTGTCACGATATGGGTCGTTGCTAGTTCAAAGTTTCGACGCAGCGAACTAGTAACGTTATTTTTCAAATAACTTCAAGGCTAAATACCCTTTCAAGCTATGTCTCTATTATGGTACACATAGTTTCTAATGTCAATTACTATTTTGACTAATTAGAGACTTAATGTATTCTTGGAGTAACAGTAAGTGTCTGGAAGAACAAAGTGAGCAAAATAAAAACAGCATATAATATAAATAATGGAAAAATTGCGATCATTAGAGCACTTCATAGGCTAAATTATGATGAAATATCAAAAATAACAGGATACTCAGCCGGAACAATAAAATCATGGTTTGCTGATCCAGATAAGCCTGGTTATAGAAAAGCTCCAGACGATGCTTATAAAAAACTTCATGTAAAATATTCAATGGAAGTAGAATAATAATGAAAGATATAGCGGAGCGACTAAAAAATATTCAAAATAAAAAGTCTAAATTAGAGCCAACAATAAAAACACCAAAGGATATTTTAAAGTGCACGGATTATCAAAATATTACAGAAGAATGGCTTGATGTTATAGAAAAATTCACCTTAAAAGAATTAAAAAACCATAAGAAACTTGGAAATTTTTCTGGGGACCCGGCAGAGTTTCTAGAAAAAATGAAAGAAGTTTTAGCAAAACATGACAAGCAGCTAATCAATGATGATACAAAGCACCCATTTCCAAGTAAATACCCTAAATCTCAAGGCGAACCTCTATCAAATATTTTATGCAGATCATCATTATTCGGGGCAGTAAAACCAGGCTCTAAAAAAGAGCACAAAATAAACAAAATTGATGATGATTGGCCAACAATGGAATCATGGAAGGACTATACAGTTCAGTATTTAGGATTTCAGCTTGATCAAACCGACTTAGATATATTTTTATCTTGCATCTCTGCCTGCAAAGACATTGGTTTTGGTGAACGCATCCACATTAGTGGTTATCAGCTACTTAAAAAGTTAGGCTTAGGAGACTCTAAATCTAACTACAAAAGACTAGATAATGGGTTAAAAAGGCTCAGTCATGGGAAAATAAAAATTAAGCACAAAGATTACTCATATGAGGATAGCTTTATTACTGGATTAGTTTTAAAAGAAAATACAGAAAATGGCCTTTATAGTTTTAGGTTAAGTGTAGAGTTAGCCCCTTTGTTTAAATCTGGTTACTACACGGCTCATTCAATTGCTGATAGAAAAAAATTAAATGGCAATCTTGCTAAGTGGATATATAGCTATTTAAGAACTCACAAAATTAATCAAAATCGAGAACATGAGATAAGTTTATCAAAATTACATGCTCTATGTGGTTCTACAACATCAGAACTCAGAAAATTCAAGTTAAAATTAAAAGAAGCAATGCAGAGTGTAAGCGAGATAAACGGTATTTCACTCCGATTTGAAAAAAACAAGCAAAACGAAGACAAAGCAATTTTTTTTACAAAAAAACAACTACAATGAGCAATGCTACCGTGCTGCTAGGGACAAATTACCGTGCTACTAGGGACAATACCCGTGTTGCTAGGGACAAACTACCGTGTTGCTAGGGACAAACTACCGTGCTGCTAGGGACAAACTACCGTGCTGCTAGGGACATTTGATACCGTGCTACTAGGGACATTTTTGTAGTCTAAAGTGTTTAAACTCATATCCTTATGGTGACTTAACTAGTCGATACGAAAAGAGCTATAAATTATTATATCTTAATAATAAATATTATAATGGCTCGTGAAAAATCACTTACACATAACTATGTACTAACTATCAAAACTTAAGGTAGCAAGACAATTTAAGGGGATTCACTACCATGTCATCCCCTCTTGCTTCGCAATTCACCCCTACACTCGTGCGCTGCGTCGAGTACGACGGTCGCACTACATCCATAAAACAATTACTTAAATATATCTGACATCCCTTTAAAGCACCTCTAGAGCTGCTTTCTAGTCTATCTTGATGAAAGGTATAGCTTTTAAGTAAAAATCGTTTAGAGAGCTTTGGGGGTGGTAAAGCTTTTATGCAAGCTTGGCGCTTAGGAATTACAATACTCTGAAAATCAGCCATATCATGAAATTGAAATAATTCGACTAAAAATTACTTCCAGCACCCAAAGCATAGGTGCTAATTAAGTGATGAAATAGCAAAAATCAGGCTTTAAGCCTGACCCTAGACGGACTACTCCTGTTAGAATTTAATTATCTGCATGGTTGCTAGAGCTTTGTGATACTTCATAATGACTGATAAGCGCTGTTTTGGGCGACCACCCGTTAAAACCATTTTGCTACCGCAGAGGATGCATTCAAACGGATCAGTGTTGATAAAGCCTTTGAGGAGTGATGCATAGGTAATTTTTTTGACTGGCTCTACCGTCTGGTCCAATATTTCGTAAATCTTTGGCAGTAATTTTCCACGCGTACGGAAGCTCAAGAAACCATAGTAACGAACCATCTTAAATGACTTTTCTGGGATGTGAGGGATTAAACGATCAATGAACTCTGAGGCCGTGCAGTGATACTCGTCCTGCTTTCCTGTTTCTCGGTCGATGTAACGAAAGGCGACTTTCTCACCATCGTAATAGAGGATACGTGAGTTAGAAAGCGGTGGTCGTTTAAGATAGCGCCCCAAGTAATCAACATTTTGATGGTGTGAAGGCTGAACGTCAGAAAAATGCACATGCCAGAGTTTGTTGTATTCTGGATTAATAAATCGATTAAATGATGTGAGGTCAATAATGCGGTTTTGATATTGATGAGGAATCACGAGTTTTCCTGCTTTGTAGGCATCGCGTAATAAATTAATGATTGCATACCTCCACATCCGCATGGTTTTTCTCTTAGTAAAGTAAATCTTTTTCCACATCACTTCGCATTCAGATAAGCCACCGCGTGTCACGGATAAGTGGATGTGTGTGTTCCACTTTAAATCCTGGCCAAAGGTGTGGAGCATGGTAAAGATACCAATCTTAACTTTTTTCTTCTTTGCAGTTTTGAGCAGGATGTCAGCGGCCAGACGTGATAACTCGTTGAGTAGGTCACGATTCGCCAGAAAAAATGGCCAGAGAGCTTCTGGCATTGTCAGTGTGATGTGTTGATATTCGCACTTTGGTAATAACTCATTTTGTGCAGCAATCCATTGCTCTGTGGCTTTTTTCCACAAGAAGAGCATAACCGTGATTTGCAAGTATAGGCAACGGTCTTAGTGTGCTTGCAGTCTGGGTTAGAACAGCTGTATTCGTCATGGCCGGCAAACTTGGTTTTGCAGCTGAGCATCTTCACGACTGTTTCAACCACTGAGCGAGGAATATTCTCTCGATTGGCCACATAGTAGCGCCACCAGGCCCTGCCGGTTTGGAAAAGGTGTTTGAGCGTGAATTGAATCAGACTAACTATCTCATTGTGTTGATTAACAAGCGATTAATCATACAGACAACTATAAATTATACAATGGCCCTCCTAAAGTCGTGAGCTGTACTCAGCGAGCCTATCCTTGGTGTTTAGGAAATACAATAGAAGCGGTAAGTGACTTTAAAAATAAATACTTGTATCACATAGAGTTAGAAACTAAGGTTTCAAATGGTTACCTTTTGAAACATTTTGTGATATAATTCATCTAACCTTATTAAGAGATACTAGGTATAGAAATATGAGTAGTTCAGCAGTAAAAATTGATGATAGATATATAGTCCAAGCTAAACACTTATGTGAGGTTTATGAGCGCTCCATGACAGGGCAATTAAACTATCTCATTAAAATTGGCCTATTGGCACAACAAAATCCGGATTTACCACTAAGCTTTTTATTAGATTTATTAGAAGCTAAAGGTGAAGTTGAAAGAGGTGAAACTACACCGTTTGTTTCTCGTCATCCGGGGAGCAAGTTTAGTAAATGACACAAGAACAAAAAATAATAATTAAGTCTACTAGTCAATTTGACAAGGTGTATAAGAAGCTCAAAGAAAATCAAGTTGCAGATTTTGAAGAAGCATTAGAGGCACTAATAGAAAACCCTGAAATTGGTGAAGAGAAGAAAGGTGATCTATTAGGCGTTCGTGTTTATAAATTTAAAATGGTAAAGCAACAAACGTTATTAGCGTACTACTGGGAAGGAAAGAAGCTAGTTTTGACCTTGATGAAGCTTGGCCCACATGAGAATTTTTATAGAGATTTGAAAAAAACAACAGGTTAATTAATTATGAAGCTTGATAAAATAAAAGATGATTGACTATGAATAAACAAGACATAGGCCCAATTGCCGCCGTATTCGCAACGGTGAAGTTCCTCGGAAAATGCACACAAGGCCAAGTACTGGATCGCCTACGCTCTCAAAAAGTAGAGTGCAGTAGTTTGCAGCCAGTATTGCAAGAGTTGATTAGGAAGAGGAAAGTGGATTCTGATGGTTTGTATTACTGGGAAAGGTTGTAATTGATCAATATTTGTACAGCATTAAAATGGTTTATATTTTGAGCTGATTTAAATGATTATCCACACGGTTATGCACTGAAATTGTGGGTTAGTTTAAGGGGGTGGTGTTGATTGTTGATGTGAGGGTATCAGAGTATAATCTAGCAAGCATGGTGTAGTTTTCATCGTTGCAAGTATTGAGTGAGGAAGGTGATGGCAAGAGCTGAGCATGATTTAGACATTTATGCATGGGCACATGAGAATGCTGAATTGTTGAAACAAGGTAAGTTCAATGAGGTTGATATGGTGAATGTGATCGAGGAGTTAGAAGACTTGGGTAATAGTAAACGTGACCAGCTCACTGCTCGATTAAAATTGATTATTCAGCATTTGTTAAAATGGCAATACCAGCCTTCTCACCGTGGTCGTTCATGGTCGCTTACAATTCAAAACAATCGTGATGATGTTGAGGATTTATTCGAAGATGTCCCCAGTTTAAAAAGCAAGCTTGATGAATGCTTTGATAAAGCATATAAACGGGGCGTAAAAGCTGCATCTAATGAAACTGATATACCGATTAAAACATTCCCTAAATCGTGTCCGTACACGTTAGAGCAAGTATTAAATCCTGAGTTTATGCCAGAGTAGTTTTATATACGCAAGAAGGCATACCAAGCAGCAGTGATCTGGAGCTAGGTTAAAATTCGCTGCTTGAGGCTGCCATATGGTAAGTATGGTCCTTGCGTTTTAAAAATCAAAAGTAAGCTGTTTGACTTCAAACAAATCGGATTGGACTTGCTTTCGAGTATCAAGCTGATAATGGTAATAGCCCTTTTTTCCCTTCCACGAACGTATGTTATAGCCTTCCTTGCGGAGTTGACAGATAAAGGTAGGTAAACAATGGCCGAAACCCAACTTGTAAGCCTTGGGGCGTGTCAGTTCTTCGCCTGATTGTAGAAGCTCTAGAATTTTGTGAGTTGTTGACTTCATAAATTGAAATTCTTGCTTACATTTTATCTGTATTACTTAATAATACTTGTTATGTTAACGAGTTGCTAATAGTCAATTGTTACTGATACTTAACATAGGTTCTTTTGACCTTTGTTTATGAATATTTGATCGAAGTGAAGGTCAATTTCTGTTAGCATATTGATAATATCATCTACTAAAGAACAGGTTTAAGCCTACCTAAGCGCGTATTTATTTGTACTTTACAATAAGGATTAAATTGAGATGCAAAGCAACCATACTTCGAAGGCGATAAATAAAGAAGAAATTGGCCAACGGCTTAAAGAATTGCGGCAGTTGTTAGGTTTTACCAGAAAAATTATTCATAAAAAGTATGGTATTTCTGAGAATACAATTAAAAACTGGGAGTTAGGTGTAACAATTACCGATACAGCTTTTAGTAAACTTCTTCCTCTTTATGCAAATGAAGGTGTTGTATTTGCACCTGACTGGGTACGAACAGGAAAAGGGAAAAAACCTTATGTTAGCTTGGAAATTTCAGAAGAAAGTGAGAAAAAGAAATTTAAAGTCATTCCTAATGAAAGTGACGAAGCAATAGAAGATAATCAGCTTTTTAAAAATAACGACCCCAATAAAATTGTTGTAAAAGTGAATGGTAATTATATGCTCCCCGTTTATCGAGCAGGTGACTATGTTGGCGGGCGACTAAAGCATGTTAATGATAAATTACTTGAGAGCTTACATAATACTGACTGCATTGTCATTGATAAGAATGGCATGACTTATGTTCGTCGTCTTTGCTTAGAGAAGCAGTCAATTAAAACGAGGACAAAGTTAAATTTGGCGTGTCTTAACATTTGGGAGGAAGGCGGTCAGTATAACCACCTTATCTATGATGTGAAAGCTGTGAAGATAGCGCCAATTGTGTATCATCGGAAATTAAAGGTATAATCGCATTATCGCCGTAGTTGAGAAAAATCTTCATGCCTTTTTCAAAAAGGCGGTCAATATAGCCTCTATTTTTTCGGATAAACGTGTTTAAGTTAATGCTTTGAGAGTCTGTACCGAGATTCATTACTGCATGGATGTTTTCATTTATATCAAAGGTGAATGCGATGCCATCTTTTATCCCCATTTTGTGTCTTGCTTGCATGATTTCTCTACCAAAGCGAGAGATTGATGCAGGGGTTTCACTATAAACAAAATGGTCAGTTCTATTTGCATTCATCATTGATAACCTAATAGGGTCATACCGTGCGTATTCTTCTGAGATAAACGTTTTCTGCCATTCTAAGCAACTCATTATTGAAGTGGACTGTTGGGTTGGTAAATGCTGCAGCCCAATTGATAGATAGTTGAATTTAAGTAAAGGAGTATCAAAGAGTAATTTTTTTAACTCTTGAGCGGCCATTTCTTTGCAAGGGGGTGGAAGATATTCCGTACTTAATTCCATATATTCCTACAGTGCTAATTATGCTTGCCGTTAAAATAACTAGAGTTGTTAATTCTGTTGAATTAGTTGCATCATATATAGACATAGCTAATAAAGGCGATGCGCCGCCAATTATACCAAAGCCTATGTTAAAGACGCAAGAAAATAAAGTATAACGTATTTTTGTAGGGATATTTTCAATTAGAAATCCAGGTACAACCGCTGCATTAAATGCAGTTATAAAAATCATTATTGAAAATGAAATATATGAAGCACTTCCTTTAAGGTTAATAAAGTACATACAAAAAATGGGAATAATCATAAAAGTAATAATACAGAAAATCATGGATTTATTACCACCAATATTGCCTGCGATATAGGAAAAAAGTGGTATTAATAAAATTCTTACAATTAAAACTATTGAAATAATATAGTGAATTGATGATGCATGTAAATTTAGCTTGTTAACTGAAAAATTTGGCAGAAACGTCATTGAAAAATAAAATGATGTTGAATGTAAACAAAGAGAAAATATAGAAAAAATAAATAGTAATTTGTGGTTTTTAAATATTTCTTTAAATATGGAGAGAGTTTTTTGTGATTCTTGAATTATTAGAAATTCTTTTGATTCTTCCATGTTTCGTCTAAGTGCATACGCAGCAAGCCCAATTATGGGGGTAATGTAATAAGGGTACTTCCAAGCAAATGATGATATTTGAGTTTTATCAAATAGCGAGAATAAAAAAGATGAGGCCAATGATGCAAGAAGGATACCAGATGACCCTGTGATGCTGGCAATGCCTCCCATAAAGTAGCGAGATTTTGTGTTACTTTCACTTTCACATAGATAAACCATGTTTCCTGAGTATTCACCACCAATAAACAAGCCTTGTGTTATACGGGTTAAAACTAATATTATTGCAGACCATAAGCCAATCTGTTCATAAGAAGGAATAAAAGGGATACATATTGATGCTAATGTAATGAGAACCGGTGTAATTTTTAGAACACTTGATCTGCCATATTTATCACCAAAATAACCAAAAAATAAGCCGCCAATTGGTCGAGCTAAAAAGCCAAGAAAAAAAATTAAGAGAGATAAAATTATTGAGTGTTTGGTGTTTTCACCAAAAAAATAGTTAGAGAATGATGACAATAGAAATCCATATAAAGCGAAGTCATACCACTCTAGTACCGAGCCCAATGCAGACCGTAAAGGGTTATTATTCATAGTTTATTTTTTTTCCTTGTGTTATTTATCTTCAGAAATATTTTTAAATACCTTTCTTGCAACCGCTATAGCATTAAGCGCTGCTGGAAATCCAGCATAGCCAGAAGTATGGGTAAAAATAGCTATAATTTCTTTTTTGCTAATTCCAATATTAAGAGCATTCTTAATGTGGTATTCAATTTGATCTTTTGGAAAACCTAGAGTTGCTAAGCAAGACAAAGTAATAATTTGATGGGTTTTAAGGTCTAATGTGTCATCAGCATATAATGTGCCAAAAATAAACTCTAAAATCCCCTCAACCATAATCGGTGCTGACTCAGATAGACCATTAATTATGCCTAATTGACCATCTTTTTTTAGTTGATTGAGGATTTTTATCCCAGTGTTTTGTTTATTAATACTCACTTTTATTCCATTTTCCCTTGATTTAACTTGATTACAAAGGTTAAACTAGCCTGCAATAAAGGTCAAATAAATTTATAATAACTGTGGCTTTGGTAAAGGGAGGTTTCATAGTGAATCTATTTTTAATAGATGTTTCTATTCAGTTCTTATCAGGAGAAAGGTCATGTCTTTAATCAATGTTGTTTGCAAAAAAAATACTTTTGCCCAAATTGATAAGGCGTGTCTGTATGATTCATCGATTTCTTTAAAAGCAAAAGGACTGTTAGCGATTTTATTGAGCTTCCCTCAGGATTGGAAAATTAGAGTTAAAGATTTATGTCAGCGAGCCAAAGATCAAGAAACTGCAGTTAGGTCGGGGCTGAACGAGTTAATTAAAACAGGATATGCAAAACGTTCACGGGTGACAGATGATAAGGGGAGGGTGATTCGCTGGGATTTTTATGTTTTTGAAGAGAAGCAGCAAAATGAAAATACCACATTGCGAAAACCGCAATCTGGAGCCACATTGGGATTTCCCAAACCTGGAAAAGGCCAATCTATTAGTAATAATGATAATAGTAATAATAATATAAATATTATATCCCCCTATAGTCCCCCAAGAGTTGACGAGTTGCTTTCACACTCTGAAGCGCTTAATGCTTTAATTAAAAAATACAATCTTGGCTGTGATGACTTGGAGCTTGAGGCTGAGCGGTTTGTGAGTCACTACTCTTCAATTGAAACAAATATCACTGACTGGGAAGCAAAGTTTAAAGCGTGGGTTTTGAATAAGCCAAAGCGTCAAAGCCCTGATCCAGTAACAGACGAGAGAAAAACTCAGCCTTCGGTAACGGCAATTGAAAAACAAAAAGACGATCTTGAAACAGGCTTTGATGAATTTTGGAAAGCATACCCAATCAAAAAGGACAAGAGGCGAGCTAGAAATATCTGGGTTAAGAAAAAACTCGACGATATCGGTGACGAGATTATTTCACATGTAAAACAAGCAAAAATTAATGATCAAGGTTGGATTGATGGCTTTGTGCCTCACCCTAGCACTTACTTGAACGGCGAACGCTGGAACGACGAAATAATAAAACAAAAAGGAAATCAACATGCAGGCAATCTCAACACTTACCAGCAATTCAATGCAATCAATCAACAACTCGAAAACCCAGAGTATGCCGCAGAGATTGAGCGACAAATCGAAGAAAATTTCTTGTGATTCTGGTGATGGTGTTACGGGTGAGATTCGAGCGTTAATTAATTCACTGAAAGTTATTGACCCAAAATTCATGAGCGGGCTAACTTCAGCAGAGCATGGCCGTGTTTTGAAAGACTGGCAGCAAGTACTTGATGATATTCCAAGAGAGTTAATTAAAGCGGCTGTGAGCGTTGTACGTAAGTCAGAGGCTACGTTTATGCTAAAAGCGGGGCAGTTTAGAGCACTGTGCTTAAAGCTAGAGCCTGAGGGCCTTAATCTAGGTTTTAAATCAATCCATGATGCATACTTAGAAGCCTATCATCACATGTACTATGCAAAACCTGACAAAGAAGTGAGGTGGTCACATGCAACAGTGTACAAAGCAGCATGTGAGTCAATTAATCGCAATGGAACAGCTCAGTGCAGCGAGCGAGAGTTATTTGCAAAACGTTATCGCCAAGCAATTATTGATTTTTTGAACGGAGAGCAATTACCTGAGCCGCCCGTAGTGCGTCGAGTAATTGAGCACAAGAGCCAGAGGAGTCAAGGCGCTGCATTATCAGCACTAGCAAAGATGCGTCAAAGTTTAAGAGTTCACTAACCGCAAGGAAAAAGGAGATAGCAAGGTGTCAGCAATAGAAATCAACTCAACTGAAGGCTTAAATCCACGGTGTAAGCATGTTATTCAAGTGGTCGATAGTTTTTTGCATGGTCATGAATTGGCGACAAATAGAACGCTGAATCGGTTAGCCATTAATATCAAAGATCATCGTGAACTTATAAAGTGCTTGAAATTAAAGCAGCACGCAGAAATAAGCCGCAAGGGTGTTGTTTTGTATGGAGTGAAATAAATGCGCTTAAATTCGATGTCAGGGTCTTTTCAGAAAATAAAGCCGTTTAGATCAAGGGAGCTTAGAGAAGCATCCCGAGGGCGGTCATGTATTCGCTGTGGTAATGATGATGGTACAACGGTATATGCTCACTACACAGGATTAAGACAACATGCTTTCGGAAAAGGTCGAGGAGTAAAGTGTGCTGATTTATATGGTGCGGACTTGTGTGCACGGTGTCACAGCTATTTTGATCAGTATCAGGGGTGCAATGGTAGCTATGAGAGTAAGACAGCTCTGAGTGAAGAATTTATGTTTTGTATTTTAAAGACGCATGAGCGCAATGAGAGAGAGGGAGTAATCAGAGTATGCAAAAAACAGTAAAGTGTGAAACTGAGGAAGTTCAAGAGCGGATGCGCTTTGTTAGAAATAATTATAAATCGTTGACGGTGAAGCGGTTAAAAATATTATGGGGTGTAAATTCGCTTAATGTGTATCAGTTTCTGCGTCAGTATGATTTGCCGTGGTTGCCGATTGATGAGTTAACAATTAAGCAAAAGGGGTGGATATGAAGAAAATAATTAAAGCGACAGGCGCAATTGAAACTGCAGCAAGGGCGGCCAAAATGGACAAAAGCCGTCCAGCATGGAGTGAGAACTTTTTAAATGAGTTTAGTGATGAGTGCAAATCGAGAAACTCTAAAAAACCTGATAAATACCAAGAAATAAGAAGTAAATGATTTATACCATTGTCTTTGATGTTCGTTTTATTTAAAGATTAAAGCGGCCAGCGCTTCAATTGTTGGAAGATAAAAAATAAAAGCAAAATCACGGAGAGTTATAGAGTGAAAGCCGAAACATTAGTCACCGCATTTAAAGAAAAGGGCATGAATCTTGACGGTATGCCATTTCATAAGCCACATAACGGAATCACACGACCGGAGATAGGAGCATCATTGGCATTTGCTGATCGCATGGCATCGTTGGCATTTCAAGTAAGATATTTAAACGACCTGCATTACGTGTCAGAGCTAAAAAAGTTATTACTGGCTAAAGTTTATAAGATGTTTAGTTTACGCAGTGACACGGCTAAGAAGTACGTTGATTTAGCAATACAAGAAGTATGCTTGAATGATATGTGTAAAAAGTGCAAAGGGAGAGGCGCAGTGCCGAGTAAGTATAAGATTAGAAAGATTGCAAAAGTAAAAGAAGTTGATGAGCTTTGGAGGTCGATCGAAATTGAGTATAAGAAATATGTACATGGTTATAAAGTAGATGGTGATCTAGTTACTTATGGCAAAAAGGTAAATCATTTGGCCAACAAGTACAGTGTTATGTGCGGGGAGGTATTGAGAAAAGTTCAGGGGTGGATTGAAGATAAAGAAAAGCAGGTTAAAAAGCCTGAAGTGGTAGCAATGAATTATGATCATGAGTGCAAGGGCTGCAATGGTACGGGGTTTGGTCGGATGCTTGATAAAGAGAGGGCGGAGTTTTTAAGAGTATCACCACGAGCGTATAGCGAAAACCACAAAAAACGGTATGACCAGATTTACATTGATTTAAGTGATAGCTTGTGTAGTGTAGTTAAGCACTGATGTACAATCATACGATGGAGCAGAACTTAGGTGCTCCAAATTATTTTAAAGCATAAATTATTAAGTAAAATTATCGTTTTTATATTCTGTACATTACTTTACTCTTTTTGACAAACAAGGATGGATAAGGGCAAAGAGGTAATTTTATGCCAGGTATCATAGATAGAGTGCGACAAGTACTTAATAAAGTTGAAAAAATCAAAAAAATGAATGACCAGGATGGGATTAGTAGAAAAAGCCTTTGTCTTATAGAAAAAATGCTAAAGCAGTCAGATATAGATTTAGTTTATTTATTTAATTCAGATGTTGAAAATATGGCTCAGGACATCAGTGGTTATGGAAATGCTTTCTCGTCTTTAGATGGTCCTTTAGAAAAGGATAATATAGATGTATTTGAACGTCTTTTGCAAAGGCAGAATAGAGTTAAGTTAGAAATAATTTTAGGGTGTTTAAATAACTTTATAAAATCTGAAAAATTCACTAAAAATGTTTTAGATGGTTTTAAGGATTTCGAGGAAGCTTTAGATCAATATAGTGTTGTAGAAACTGGTTCAAATGGTATTGTGCGTTTAATTGATAATACAGTAAAGCCTTTACCTCCAAAACAAGTTTCAACAATTATTGCAGAATTTACTTTGAATAATAATGAGAGCAACCTTTCTATGAAAGAAAAAAATAAGAGTGAGCCCCGTGAAGACTGTTGTTCTGTTATGTAAGTTTATCTTGTGATTTTTAAAAAATTAATTAAATATGGACTTTTCGTTAAAAAAAGCGTATAAATTTATACCATGGGATTTTTACATCCTTTTGAAGAAGCCAGCACCATCAAGCTGGTTTTTTTGTGTCTGGAATAAATTAAATGCACAGGGGGTGGGTTTAAGCTTATCTAAAAAATCATGATTGATAATGACCACATTTTAAAATGGTTCGGTCTTCTTGTCTTATGCTGGTTCGGCGCAATTGCTCACTACATTAAATATTTAAGCGAAGCAAAAGAGAAGTTTGCGGCAATAGATTTTATTGCTCGTTTGCTTTGCTCTGCATTCGCTGGCGTTATTACGCATTATTTTTGTGTAGCAATTAGTCTTAATGATGCAATGACGGCGGGCTTGATCGGATTATCGGGCTATATGGGCGCTGAGTCTATGCAGCTTATGTCTAATGTTTTGAAAAATTATTTTTCTAAAAAATAGGAGGGTTATGGCAGCCTTATTTATTAAATTTTTGATTCAAACGGCTGGCCAGTTATTTTCTGGTTTATTTGCGGCACTTAGGCGTAATCAGTTGCAAGAAGCTCGTCAGCAAGAGCAGAAGGAATATGACGAATTACAAAAAAATCCTAGTGATTTCTACGCTAAGCATTTTAATGGCAGCGTGCAGCACGACAGCAATGCAAATGCCACTAAAACCGACATTGCACCCGATAGCAAAAAATAGCGGCGGTGTATGCTTTGACAGAGCCGACAGCGTGAAGCTGGGGCGGTATATTATAGATTTAGAAAGTGGATACGATTAATGGGACTTACTGCGGAAGAAAAAGTAAAAAATAAAATGCTCAATTTGTCTTTTGATTTAAAGGTGCAGTTTGATGCTCTTAAAGAGTTTTATCCTGACCACCTTCAAAAATTGGGTAAGGCTAATCGCTTACTGAATGCGGCTTTAGATATGGCAATAGAAGCTTTTTCTCAAAAAATTTGAAAAAAAATGCCAAAAATTTCAAAAAAACACGAAAAAATGATTATTTTTGATGAAAAATGGGTAAATTATCACCAAAAAAAGAGAAATTTGTTAATGAGTATTTGAAGGACTTTAACGCGACTCAGGCCGCAATTCGTGCAGGCTACAGCGAAAAAGGAGCAAGACAGCAAGCACATAAGTTGCTGACAAATGCTGACATAAAGAAAGCAATCGCAATTAGAAACAAAAAAGTTAACGAAAAATATTCGATTGACCATGACAGTATTCGCCAAGAAATGGCAAAGCTCGCCTTTATTTCTTTGTCTCAACTGGGCGATAAAGAAAAAGGCATCAAAGCCCAAGACAAGATAAAAGCCTTAGATTGTTTAGCGAAGATGGAGGGTATGTACATCCAGAAAGTCGAGGCTGATATTACGTTAAACCAACCATCTGATAAAGACGAACTAAATGAGATGCTGTGCAATGAAACTACCGAAGATCACTAGACCACCTGATGAAGGTAGCTGGCTCGACATAATAAAATCCTGGCCGAAGAAGAAGAAACGCAACTTTATAAACTCTTTGCCTGATAAATTGGCCCACTTATTACGTAACGACTGGCTCTATAACGCACGAGCTGCACAGTATCACCCGCCTGGCGATTGGGACACTTGGTTTATTCTAGCAGGGCGCGGCTTTGGTAAGACTAGATCAGGTGCCGAATGGGTTTTAGATGGCATTTTATCAGGCCAAGCACAACGTATTGCTTTAGTCGGTCCGACTTATAACGACGTTAAAAAAACCATGATCGAGGGTGAGAGTGGTCTAGTTGCAAGGGCTGAAGCTCGTAAGATTAAGATCGATTATAATATCTCAGATCAAGAAATTAAATTTCCTGATTATAATGCGTTATGTGTGGGATTCACTGCAGAAAAGCCAGAGCGCTTGCGTGGGCCGCAATTTCACTGGGCTTGGTGTGATGAGTTGGCGGCATGGCGTTTGGACGTTGACACGTGGGACATGCTGCAATATTGCGTACGTTTGGGCAATGACAACCGTGTGCTTGTCACGACAACGCCAAAACCTAGAAAGCTTGTAAAAGATATTCTGAAGGAAAAAACCACGGTTATTACTGGTGGTTCGACGTTTGATAACTCTAAAAATCTATCATCTAAATTTACTAAAAAGATGCGGGATAAGTACGAGGGCACACGCTTAGGCCGCCAAGAGTTAGAGGCCGAAATACTAGACGACACGGCAGGCGCTTTATGGACACGTAAAAGTTTAGATCAGCAAACGATTAAGCAAGGCCCTGAATATTTCCAGCGCATCGTCGTTGCGATTGATCCGTCTGTGACATCGACCGAGGAAAGCGATGAATGCGGCCTAGTCGTTGCTGCAATTGATCGTGATGGAAAAGGTTATTTACTTGAGGATGCGAGTGACACGCTGCCACCGCTTGAGTGGTGCGAGTTAGCTGTTTATTTATATAAGAAGTGGGGCGCTGACTTAATCGTCGGCGAGGTGAATAATGGCGGTGATCTCATCGAAAGCTTACTGCGCTCTGTCGACAAGAATATACCTTACAAAAAAGTTCATGCGACGCGCGGCAAGGTCATTCGTGCGGAGCCTATCGCAAATCTATATACACAAGGTAAATGCTTTCATCTTGGCTCATTTCCAACACTAGAAGATCAACTCTGTACTTGGACGCCAAACGATGAAAAATCCCCCGACCGTCTTGACGCGCTTGTCTGGGCGTTTACTGAGCTGATGATTGATAGTATGGATGTGCCAAAGCTTGAGGGGATTAATTTTAAAGGATTGGCTGAGAAAAGTTATAGGAAAAATCCGTTTAGCTTCAATATATAAGGCATAATATATTGTGGAATTATTCTGTTTTATTTTTATTGTTTTTAAAGTTATATATTGTGCACATATTTGTATATATATTGAGAGAGACATGAAACAGAAACTTGAAGAAATTAGAAAAAAAATTTTACAGGATTTGAAAGATTACTACTTTAAGGATCATAAACCTGGGTGGAGTGACTCTGTAAAATCTGGGGCAAGGAGACAAAGATTTGCTGCGAGTTTGAACATTAAATTTGAGTGTGACTGGAAACGGTTTAAAGGCAGCCATAATGACTTATTAAAAATGAAGCGAGGCTTAGAGGAATCAAAAAAAGACTTCTATGTTAAATATAAAGATGAGAAAAGAGGACTAAAGGGCTTAGGCAAGATTATTGATAGTCATATTTCTACTTTAAATAAAGAAATAAAAAATATAGAAAAATCTAGCTTCTCTAACATGAGTAAAACCATAAAAAAAATGGAAAAGAGTAATATTGATTACCATAAGAGCAATCATTATAACACTTTCCAACTAGCGGAGTTTACGACTTCTAAAAAGTTGCCGAGTCAAACTGCAAATCATGATCTAGTTTTATAGATCGATTTATTATTTTTTAATGGAAACGTATTCGTAGCCCCTCTATCTCGGATAAGGGGTCTTATAGGGAAAATCCTTTTAGTTTTAGTAATTAGGACATAATATTTTAAATATATGTTCAGTTTTGTTTTTAATATTTTTATTTATATTAGTTGTTATCTTATAGATAGACACTAGTGATAAGTAAATGCCTAAAGTAGAAATACACAAAACTGAAGATGATTTAAAGAAATATATATTTAGTGAGTTACTTGGTTACCATAATAAAACTAAAGGTAATACTTTGTGGTATGACAGTAAGAAAGAACAACAAGTTCGAAGAGATTTCTCTAAAACATTGATAAAAGAACTAACTACAAAATGGGATGAATATTCAGGAAATATTAAAGAAAGCCAATTTTCAGGTATTCATTTACATCAGATGAAAGGTAGTTTAGAACAATCAAAAATAGATTTGTATGGCAAGGTAGACCACCTAAAAGGCTTTAGAAGTACAGTTGATAAGTGTATAAACCATATAAATGACTGTTTAATGGATGCAGGTTGGGATAAAAAAGATTTAGACCCACCTTTTAAAACTAGGAATTATCATTCTTATAATGGAAAATGTTATGGTGGTGAATATCAGATATATGTTGACCCAGATAAAGAAAATAATAGTCAAAGTCATAACTCTAACAATTCATCTAGTCCATTTTTGGATAATGCTCAAACATCTGAAGCTTGTACAGGTGCTTTATTTGCTATAAGTAGTGGCATTTGACAAATTTTGAAGTAAAGCTTTCCTTCAAAAACTTATCCACAGGCAGCCCTCTACTTCCGATAATCGTTATTACCGGAAGTAGAAAATATCATCTAAAACAGATTGCTGCGGCAAGGCTAAGATTCTGTTTTTGAGTTCTCTTAGCGTGCGAACCCGTTCCGGGGGGCAACGGTTTATTTTGATGCGTTTTTAATTTTTTTTAGTAGATTTTTTGGCAAGCTTTCTTTAAATTCTTTAATGTCTTTTTCCTCTTCAAAAGTTTGTTTTGCTATGGCATTAAGTAACTTGAATAAAGGAATTACAAACTCTTTGCTGTTTTCTGTATCATTAAAATTAATTTCAGCCGTGGCATGTGCTCCAGTATTACCTATTACTCGAACGATACTCATTAGCTCATGTATATGTGTGAGGTTGTTGTCTTTTACAATTTTTTCGATTTTATCGACTAGATTACCTTTGGTAGCTCCTAAGATTTTGCATATTTCTTCTAGTGCTTGTCTTAACAAAGCAGCAGATGATCTAGGAGAGTTGTTTAAAATGCTTGCAGCCTCTAAATAAAGAATATTACACTTTTCTGGTAAGCATGCATTTGGCTTATCGATACCTTGGTCTATGTTTTTTGGGTAGATAGTCTGTTCTTTTATCAGACTGTTATTCTGTAAATGTTGCAGAGCAATATTGCTATTGCCACATACATAACATGTATAGACAACAATTCTTGAATTATCAATAAATATCGTATTAATTTCATCTTTGGTTTTTATATCTTTCAGAATGTGTACTGTCATTTGAGCTTTAGTATCACAGTATGGGCATATGAAGCCTTCTTTCGTTATTTTTTCCATGCTCTCTCATCTTTAAATTTTATGTTAAATAGTTTGAAGTAAACATCGAAGTCCAACGGAACAAAATATACGTCAAAGTTTTTTTAAAACAAACCAATTACGCCCGATTTTTTTAGCAGGAATTTTGCTGGCAATGCACCAGCGCCTTATTGTGCTGTTTTCCCTGTTCATTTTTACAGCGGTTTCTTCTATTGTTGTAAACGTGCCCGGCTCAATGTCTGACTCACTGACAAGGTCATCATCGACAATGATAAAAAGCTCACGATTGAGCACAATGCCGTTTAACTCTTTATTTATGCACTTTTGGCGAATACGGGAGTCATTAACCCCAAAAATTGAAGCAGCACGCTGGGTTGTGATATATTTCATTAAGGACCTTTGTGTTCGTTTTAGCAGATTAGGGCTGCGACCACAGCCCTTTTTTTAGATATGACCTAAGAGTTTAATTAAAGCTGGTACAGCAACAATTGCAGTAATAAAAAGGCCAATTAACCAGCGTCGATCAGCGCGCATTTCTGTACGTAGAGCGTTAGATGTTGACTCGATCTTATCAAGAATATCTTTATTGTTAGCGTGAATTGCTTCAATCATTTCAGCTTTAGTCACTGTAGAACCCTCTACAATTCTGTTTAGTAAGTTGTTTGTTACTTCGTTGCTATCCATTTTAGCACTTCCTTTTAAGTTTGGTGAAGTTTTGTTGTTTCGGTTGCTGGGCAACTATGAGTATATTAACGTAGACGTGCATTTAAGTCAATAGGTATTTGATAATAATGAATTTTTTTTCAAAATTAAAAGGTGCCCTGACACCTTACAAAATCGACGCTAAGCCAAAAACTCCACCCGCTCCTCAAGGATTTACAGGACTTAGAGAAGTCGGCGGCAGAGTCACAGAGGAGTTTTTAACACAACTCCAATTTCCTGAAGGCATCACTATATATAAGGAGATGCGCGACAACGATGACACTGTAGGTGCTGCACTTTTAGCGATTGAGCTGCTCATACGCAAAGTTAAATGGAAAGTGATCGCCGCCGGGGTGAGTGCTCAAGATGAGACCAGAGCAAACTTTCTTGAAGAATGTAGAGGCGATTTGTGCAAGCCCTGGGCTGAAGTCATTAGCGAAATACTCGACTTTTTGCCGTTTGGTTTTAGCATTCACGAGCCAGTTTATAAGGTTCGCCAAGGCCGTAAAGGCAAAAAAACATCACAGTATAACGACAACAAAATCGGTTGGCATGACTTAGAAACACGCTCACAAGACACAATCATCGAGTGGATTTTTGACGAAGATACTGAGGAGTTACAAGGCTTTTTGCAGATGTCACCGACGTCAGGCAAGCAGTGCGAGGTGGATATTATATAAT
>LVCQ01000008.1 GCA_001644975.1 Piscirickettsiaceae bacterium NZ-RLO1 | reverse complement strand
GGTAGCGACGCTTACGTTATAGTTAAATTAAGACCTGGAAAAATTTAATCAAACTCTTATATTTGGTGAATTATTTTCTTTATAATGAAAGGCGATAACGGGTAGACTGAGATAGTGAGGAAGCGGTTGAGCACTTCCTTTTGAGCTATGTTAGCTTATATTCAAGGGGTTACTGGAGTAGGGTTGTGAGGAAGGTTGTCTTCCGTATGAACATTATCATGAAACGGTGTAAATGGTTCTATGGATTTTTGAATATTCTTTGATTTTACTGCAAAGTCTTTGTCATCTCTAATATTGCATGCTTTCATTATTTCTTGCTGGCGCGATAGAGGAAGTGCTTCAAGCCGATTTATTAATTCCTCTTCAGATAACTCATTTAGTTTATTTGTGGCCATTGCTTATCCTCTTTTGCAGTTTTTTATTTATATATAGTTATACAATTATTTTAAATTATCGGGCTAACTTATAATAAATACAATATAATTTTCATGATAAAATCTAAGCAATTAAGATGTTTATCTCTAAGCTTAATATTTTTGTTTGTTTTTATGTGGAAAAAAGTATGGATTTGGCTATTGTGATAGAAATTTAATTGTTAGTAACTATAAGGAATAAAATGGCTTTAAGCTCAAAATTTTTGACATTATTCAATAATGCATTAGAAAATTATAAGTTAAATGAAACTGTTAGCATCAGTGAGTCTGTAAAAAGAGACTTAAGTAATGATATTAAAAATATTAAAGACCTTGAGATAGCAACTAAATATTTAGAGGCTTATTTTTTTAACGATAAAACAAAAAAAATAGATGAAGACGAAGAAGTATATAAAGATATTGAAAGCTTATTAATTTCTAAAGATGAAAAATATAAAAAGGATATTAAAGAGAAAATATCTAGTATTGTAAATTATGAGTCATTTTGTTTAAAAAGAAATGAACAAAAATCAAAAAAAACAATAAATAAAGATTCTAATTTAGTTATTAATAATAACAATAAAAATAATCAGTCTAAGAATTTGAAGGGATTTAGTATTCTTTTTGGTAAAAATCCAGGCCCTATAAGTAAAGAGGACTGGAAAAAAAAGATAGAAAAAGAGTTTACCAACCGTAATAAAATATCAATTGAATTTAATCACGATAGTACACTTGTAACAATTAGAGATAAAAAAACTTCAGGGATTTTTCAAATTGATATTAATCGTGGAATTTGTGTTAACTTTGCAGATAAAGCTAACATAAGATTAGCTGTAGAAACTGCGATTAAAAGAAGCACTTTAACGTTTGAACCAACTCTTGATGCTAGTATTGCTAAAAGTGTTTTTGATGTTTTAATGGAGTTTAGGGTCCCACTACAAACAATTAAGGACTGTAATCCTAAAAATGGTGTGGTTGAAGCATTGATTAAGGACGAAGAAAAGAAAAAAAATCTTCCAACTATTTTCTTAAATAATCAGCATAATGAAATAAAAAATAACGTTAATAGTGTTGAAAACACACAGTAGAAATTTAACTCTATTTATTATGGCATATTAGCTAATTTTTATGCTATTGTGCCGTGTCATTTGTAGTTTTTATTCTTCCATAAAAAAATAGAAAATCTCTCAGTGGACGTTGCGGCTGAAGTCGAGGATACTGCACGGTAATGGGCTACAGCTGTTTATGTTGTTGATGTTTGACGGCTGAGTGGTAGTTAATCTAAATTCTAAGAGAAGCTGTGGGAACTTTATTCAATGAGATTAAATATTTTATTTGAATGACCTGCTTGCTATTTAATTATTCGGGGTGGATAACAATACGATGGTAAGAGTGAAGCGTGATACTCAATATCACTATATTTCGAATAAAGGGAAAATACTATTTTTAGATATGGAAACAACATCTTTGATTAAACTGTTATTTAAAGGTGCAGGTAGTACGATTACAGGAAGTAGCCCGCTAGATGTTTTCAAGTTTCCTTTAGGTTCTAGAAAGGCAGCTCAGGATATTATGAACATTAAGCTTGGAAAAAAAAGTATTGTAAGAAGCTATGGTTTGTTGTTCTCTAAAGATCTTTTTTTTATGGCAACGATGACACGTGAGCCATTGAATGATAGTGGAAAAATTATTGGAGTCGTTCATAAAGTTGATGTGGGGATTAATCAGTTTCCTAAAAATGAATGTTTTCTAAATGTTGGCTCCATTTGTTATAATAATGAGAGATTTTCAGCAACGGACTTGAGAATACTTTTTCTACTTGCTCAATTTGAAAATATTAAAGCTAAAGAAATATCTGAAATTATTGATGTTAAAATGCGTACAGCTTATATGTACAAATATGATTTATTAAATAAACTTCGTGATACCTTTGGTTATGACGATGATGTAAATTATAATGATTGCCTTAATAAACTATTTCATGTGAAAGTATGCTCAGATGGCCATGCAACTATTTTACCTGCAGAAGAGCTTGAGCAGCATTACCAGAGACTTTCAAAAAGAAGAATGCGCAAAGATATACTGCATTGTGAAAATAATTTTGACCTTGAAGATCATGATAGTGATGTATCAATTTTTAATAAAATGATATCAAATAATTAAATAATATTACTTAACTATTTTAACATTTTTAAATTTGGTACTGAAAATAAATTTATTATTTTATAGTGATTAATAGTGATAGACTTATAAACTAGTCTTATTGCACAGGCTTTTTATTGCTTTAATTGTTTAAAGTCGTTATAACTTTTTATTGTAGTATAGATTATGAAATTTTCTAATATTATATTATTTTCTATTAAAATTTTTGCTATAAGTTTATATATTTATGCAAATAATAATGATTTAAATAATAGTAAAAAAAATGTAAATTCAGAAAATAATAGAGCTTTTGAACAATTAACAAAGCAAGCCTTTCCTTTATCTCCAGAACAAATTCATCAGTATAAAAATAACTACGCTGCTGAACAGAAAGCATCAATTGATCCAGTAGGAGAGGAGCCTAGTCAAAGTTCATCAGCAATTATTCCGGTAAGTTTACAGCCAGGAGGTATTCAGCCCATAGTACGAGTTACGAAAGGGATGATTACATCGATTGTAATGACTGACCAGAATGGTAAAGTTTGGCCAATTGAGTCCTATAGTTTAGGGGATAAAAATTCTTTTAATATTAATTGGAATAAACTTAGTGGTGTTTTAATGGTTCAAGGGATAAAGCCCTACGGTCAGACTAACATAGGTGTTTTATTAAAAGGCTTACATGTACCTGTAATGCTTTCCTTGGTCTTAGGGCAGAAGCACTGGGATTATTTAGATTATATTAGAGTGCAAAGTAATCAAGATGGTAGTAACGCTAGTACTGAAACACTAGCGCATGCAGAAGATTATTTAATCCAATTACTCAATGGTATCCCTGCTCAAGGTGCAAAGCAATTAGTTACCAATGCTCCGGCAACGTTGCAAGCGCAAGTATGGCTATATCAGGGGCACTATTTGCTATTAACCACAGGAACGTTAATCTCACCGGCTTGGAGTGCTCGGCAAACAAGCACAGGACCCAATAAATTACATGCTTATAAACTTCCTGTTAGTCCTTCATTATTAATTTCTAGCAACGGCGTAATGCAGCAAGTGACTGTTACAACTGAGAAAAACCAATGAAAATATTAAAGACAGTTAATAAATTTTTTAATAAATACCCTCGCTTAAGAGTATTTATTATTTTTATTTTTATTTCTGTATTGGTTATTATTTTTGTTAATAGCTTATCAAAACCTGGAGCAATTAAAGATTTTGGTCAATCTTCAGTGAGACAGGCAAATACTAAGTTAAATAGTAAATCATCAGACTATACTGGAAAAGTTTATGAAAATCTTAATAATAAAAATAATAATCAAGTGGTTGATAGTGCTGAACAATCAGGCAAATCTTTAGTGATAAAAGATAATAAAAATAATACAACTACTACCGTTAATACGGGAATTAAAAATAGTTCAGATGATTTTAATGGATTAACTAGCGAACAGAAAAGAATTGCTAATATTACTGGATCTAAAGCCTATGTAAAAATGATTCAAAGAGAAAATTTACATAAAGAGTATGCGCAGGGAAATATTAATAATACTAATAATCGTAATTTGGACAAAAAACTATTTGATAATGAAGTAAAAGCTCAGGAAAAAGCAATGCAGGCTCGAATTAGAAAAATAAGTAGTAGTTGGTCAACTGTTACATTACAGCAGGCAGTTAGGGGGCAAACTTCGAAGAATTTAGCTGAAAATAAAGCAAATACAGAAGCGGTAGCTAAAAATGTCATGATTAAATCTGGTAGTGTTGTATTTGCTGTACTTGATACGCAGCTTAATAGTGACCAGCCAGGAACACCTGTGATGGCAACTGTTGTGCAAGGAAAGTATAAAAATGCAAAATTACTAGGAAGTTTTCAGCGTGAAAATGACAAGCTTGTTATCAAGTTTAACCAAATGTCTATTGAAACTATGAATAACAGTTTAAAGATTAATGCGTATGCTGTTAATGCGACAACTGCACAAAATGCATTAGCTTCTGACGTGAATCACCACTATTTATTACGCTATGGCGGACTATTTGCTGCTGCATTTTTACAAGGATTTGGTGAATATTACTCTGATACGGCATCAACGATCTGTGGGGATAGTACGACTTGTATAGTCACGGGTGATCAAAGTAGTGATGATGATAGTGCATCACAAACGACAAGGAAGGCAATGTACTCTGGACTAGGTTCAGTTGGTTCTGCGCTTAGTCAGGCTGCGGCTGATAATTTTAATCGCCCTCCGACAGTTACACTAAATCAAGGAGTTGGCATGGGAATTTTATTTATGAATGATGTAACGCAATAGCATAGCAATTAGGATATTTATTATGGCGAATAAAGAAGAACGATTTGATTTTGAAAGTGATGATGAAACGCAAGAAAATAATGATTTACATGATGACTTAGAAGAAAGCTCTGACGTTGTTGAGCCAGTTAAGGAAAAGCCCTTATCTATTATAGATAAATTAAAACCACGGTTACGTTTTTATTTATTATGCTTAGCTGCATCTATAGTTATCATATTTTTAATTCATTATAATTATAGAATGATGTTCCCAGAAAAAAAATCATCTGAGTCTACACAAGAGCAAGGGTTTGTATTTTCTAAAAATAATAATAAATTAGATTCTAATAAAAAATACAACATGGCAGATAAGATAAAAGATAAAAGCATAAAAAATACTAATGAAGTTAAAGATAATAATGCTTTTGATAATTTATCTGATAGATCAGATGTTAATGTTAATAGTAAAGGTATAAAAAATAATATTACTGAAGATAATAAATTATTATTGTCAAAGGTTAATTTAATATTAAATTATATTAATAAAGTTAAAAATAATAATGAATTATCTAAAAATACTACGTTGAAGTTAAGTCAGAGTGATATTGATAAAATAACTAGTTCTATTAAAAAAGAATTAAGTGCCAGTCAGAATGAAATAAATAGTTATATCAAGAGAGATAATCAGATTAATGACAATAATAAAATGATAGTTAATAAGTTAAATCAAACTTTAGCTGTGATAGCTAAAGAGAATGAGAACTATGCTTATCTAATTGCTAAAAGTAATAATAATTTTGATAAGTTAACATTAAGAGCTATTATTACTGGTCGAGCTTGGTTGGTAAATAAAACAGGGAAAACAATAACTGTTAAAAAAGGGGACTTTATAAATGGTTATGGAAAAGTGGTGACTATTGATGATAAGGGGCAGCAAGTAGTAACAAGTTCTGGTTATATTTTTAAATAGCAATAGGAAGTTGATATGAAGCTAGATCTAATTAATAATAGTAGGTTAAAAGCTATATTAGTATTAATATTAGTTTTTTTATACGGTTATGATTCTTTTGCTGCTGAAACAACAAACTATATAACAAATTTTTCACAAATGTCAGAGAATTGGCAGCAGCAATTTAATTATTTATCAATTTTTGCTCAATTTATATGTTCAATTTCTGGTATATTTGTAATTATTGTCGGTATTTTTAAATTAAAGCCAGCAAGCCCCTCAGGACAGCAGCAGTCAACAGCACGCTTAGGCCTTATTTATTTATTAATTGGTTCAGGTTTGCTTGGTATTGGGCCGTTGATTTCAGTCATTGCAAATACCGGTAGTGGTGAGCATATTATTATACGTTTGCATAGGATATTTTATCCTGTTAATAATAATCCTAAAAATATATTTGATGGAATCATTGTTTATTTTTTGATGCCATTTTTTAAGTTAATTGAAGTAGCAAGCCCTATTGCTGGTATTGCAACACTATGTGTTGCTGGGCATCGATTGCGCTATCATTCTAACCCTCAAATGATGGCTATGCATCGCCGATCACCAATGGCGACAGCTTTTTATTTTCTAGCTGGTTCTTTACTCATGGCTCCTTTTTTTATTATTCAAGATATTAGTGAGTCCCTTTTTAATACCCCTAGTGTATTAAAAGCGTACTGTGGCACTGGGGACTCAGGTGATTTTCTATCTTATTTTAATAATCTAGATGCACAAACAGTGATTACTTATGCGAATGGTACGTTTAATTGTGTGGCATCAACCTCATCTAGTTTATCTCTTATTGATAATATAACGCGATTAACTTATGCAGTTTTATTTGTCGTTGGCTTTATTGCTGTGATTAGGGGTGTTTTCTTATTTATAAAAATTGGTGAACATATGGGGGGGCCTAATGCAAATCTATCAAAAATCGTCGCCCATGTGATTGGTGGATTTTGTGCGATGAATGCGAATATGTTAACAGTGATATTGATCAATACTTATTATGCTGTATCTGGCTTGCCACCCACAAGTTAGCATAAAAAAATCAAAATATTTTAAGTTATATATTTCTATTTATAAGGGAGAATATAACTGTCATTAAAGCGTTAATGATATTGGTAGGTCAAATAATATTCTCCTGGAGAAAACATGAAAATTAAATTTAATAAATTTGGTAAAATAAGTTCTATTATTTTTTTAACTTTATACTCAACAAGTATTTTTGCTTCTGATCCATCATCATTGAAGTTATGGTTGGAAAAGCTTCAAAATCAAACTGGCTATTTACTTCAGTTTGTTTTCTTTATTTGTTGTGTAGTTGGTATTGTCTTGATGGCAACAGGGTTCTCTTACTTGCGCCATAATCATACAGGAGCACCTGGTCAGGGTCAAAACCCGTTAACTAAGGCAGCGGGTATTTATATTTTAACTGGCGCTATGTTTTTAGTGTTAAGTACAGTAACTGCAATTGTTTCATCAAGTTTAACCTCTGGTGTTCAAGGTAGTGCGACAGATATTGTTGATAGTTATTCTGTTAGTAGCGCAAATGTGGTTAATTAGCAGTGTAAGTAATATTCATATTTAATCTTAACTTGTAGTAGTAGGCTATATTGTGAACTATTTATTAATCTTTTCTTTTGTTTTGTTACTATCAGGTTGTGCTAGTAATCAGGTTCAACAAGAAAAGCAATCTGAACAGTCGGTGAAAAAGCAACAGCAAGCTAACTTGGAGCTAGTACAGGCATTACAGAGTTCTGTCGAGCAGGTGAGCGTGGCAATGAAACAGCTAGCAATAATAAAAAGTTCACAATACCC
Organism: Piscirickettsiaceae bacterium NZ-RLO1; assembly: GCA_001644975.1. Lineage (GTDB taxonomy): Bacteria > Pseudomonadota > Gammaproteobacteria > Piscirickettsiales > Piscirickettsiaceae > Piscirickettsia. Next base: position 36,035 of record LVCQ01000008.1, on the reverse strand, counting down.
TAAAAATAATAAATTACCTTTTAGTAATATTTCTGATAAAAAAATATTTAATAAAAAAATTACTGTAAGCTGGTATGGACCTGTGAGTAATATATTAAAGTCACTTTCTAAAGATGTTGGCTATCAATACCAAGTATTTGGGAAAAAATCTAAATTACCTATATTAGTAAATATTGATTACTTTAATACGCCAGTTATTACTGTTTTGAGAAATATTGACTTTCAACTAAATAATAAAGCTCAAATAAAAATTATACCTAAGAGTCACATTATTGCTTTGAGGTATATGCCTAATGATTGACCATGCTTTATATACACTGGATCAGATTTCTAATCTATCATCTGAGTCAGCGCATTATCAACAAAAGCAAACGTTAAATATTCGTTTACGTGCAGTCAAGCAAGAAGCCCTTGCTTTAGGAGCACAGTCTGCACTGGCTTATGAAGCAAAGAATATAGATGCATTATTATCAAGCTATAGTCGATATTTAGATCAAATTTTTGATTTTAATCAGCTGTTACTCGAAAAAAATGTGCTACCACCTGTAATTTCTGACGCAGATAATTCGCTAGCAATCAGCGGCAATGCTCAATTGTTAAGAGCTGCGGGCAGAACTTATAAAATTATTGCTAAAGCACGTTTTGTAACTGCACCACCAACTTGGCGAAATTACCTTTATATGGATTATACTCAGCCTGATTTGCCAAATAAAATTTTATTACCTAAAAATGATCAGGAAACGTTGTTGTGGAAGAAGTATACTGTTGAAGGTTGGAATCAGGGCATAGACCAAGCTGTTAATATTTATAAGATTAACTTAAATAAATTAGTTAGAGATTTCAATGGCATGATTTTATATAAACAATTACTTACTCAAGGTGTTGTTAGTCCCGTTTATGTGAAATCTCAATACCATGGTGTGACTGGAGATAAGAATAAACTCACACTTGATGATTCTACTTTGCAGATTGAAAACCAACCAGAACTATTGAAAAATCAAAAGCTATGGCTGCCTGCCTTAGCTAAGGGTAAAAGCTAAAAGTGACTCATCATTATCAAATAACTCCTGAAGTTAGTTATTTTACACCACAAAGTTTTGATGATGCATTAGTTTATTTACATACTAAAAAAGCATCGGATATTACAATTCAATCAGGTAGCCAAATTATTGCTGAAATTAATGGGTTATTACACCGTGTCACTAAAAGGAGTATTACCCATCAAGAAGTAATTGATTTAGTTAATCACATTTATGGTGCAAATGGTTCAGCACAAATTCAAAGTGGTATTGATATTGATAGCAGTTACCAGTTAACTGTGAGAAATCACTCTTATCGGTTTAGAGTGAATATGACCGCTTGTGAATATAATGGTTATTATGCTATTCAAATTACTTTGCGAGCTATCTCTGCGGTGCCACCGAGTATAGAATCAATGAATTTACCTGATGATTTGTACAATAGCTTAAAGATCCCTCAGGGTATTGTTATTGTTAGTGGGGCAACAGGCTCAGGGAAAAGCACACTACTTGCATCAATATTAGCTGATTTTTTAAAAGATGAAAATAGCCACTTAAAAATAGTGAGCTATGAGGCGCCAATTGAATATACCTATGATAGTATCACTATGCCAACATCGATGATTAGTCAGTCAGAAATTCCTAAGCATTTACCGAGCTTTCATCAAGGAGTTCGTAATGCATTAAGAAGAAAACCTGGCTTAATTATGGTTGGAGAGGCACGAGATAAAGAAACATTAGAAGCTGTTATTGAGGCGGCTTTAACTGGTCATCCGGTTTATACTACACTGCATAGTAATGATGTAATAGACACATTTCGTCGAGCGGTTAATTTGTTTCCTGCTGCTGAGAGACACTCAAAACTTTTTGATTTGATTGAAACCGTAAAAGTATTAATTTGGCAAACCTTGGTGCCTACTGAAGATGGTCAGGGGCGTGTCGCTTTGCGTGAATATTTAATATTGACTGAAGAGGTTAAAGATAAGCTTTATCAATCAAATATTAATAATTTCTCTATTGTCTTAAAAAAATTATTAAACAGCCATGGTCGACCTTTACTTGCAGATATTAATGATTGTTTAAATAATTCTATTATTAACAAAAACTATATTAAAAAATACAATATTAATTTTGATTATGAAAAAAATAAGGTGGCTGTATAGTGAATACCGGAGTGCATTGGCGTGATTCTGCTCGCCATCCTAAATTATATATTATTGATGCGAGGGCATGCTTTCCTATTGTATTATTTCTTTTTCATATGAAATTTTCTACATTTATTATTGCGATATTATCAGTGATTTTTTTATCGGTTTTAAAAAAATTTGATTTAAATATTAAGTCATTTTTTATTGTTATTCGTGAAGTTATTGCAAGTCGAGTAAAGAAGCGGTTTTAAAATATGCAGTTATTTAGAGGTATTACCAAGTCTCAAGAGCAACATCAAGCAAATGCAATTCGGGATATTCGCCCGATGCATTTGCGCTTAGCTGAAATAATTAACAGTCGAATAGGATCGACATTTATTATTTTAGGTTGCATTTTACTTGTTTTTGTTTTCCCATATTTATCTGATTTAATAATTTTATTAATGTTATTTGTTTTTTTATTTACGATGGGATCAAGAATTAAAATTCCATTTAAAAAGCCAGTTTTTTACAATAAGCCCGATGAGAATAACCCAAAGCCGGGTAGTAGTGAACCAGGGAAATCAGAAGGAATTTATCATTTTGGCAATGAAGTAAATTCAAATCATGAGCTTTGGTTTAATAATTCAGATATGCGTACGCATTGTTTAATTTTTGGATCTACAGGTAGTGGTAAGACAGAGACACTGCTGTCTATTTCATATAATGCTCTAGTACAAGGCAGTGGATTTATTTATGTCGATGGTAAAGGAGATAATTCATTATTTGCTAAAGTGTTTTCTATGGTAAGAAGCCTAGGTCGCGAAGATGATTTGCTGGTGATTAATTTTATGACTGGTGCGCGTGATATTATTGGGCCTCAAGCGGATATATTATCAAATACCATGAATCCTTTTGCTGATGGTTCGTCAAGCATGCTATCACAGCTTGTTGTAAGTATGATGGAGTCTGGTGGTGGCGGCCAGGATAGTGGTGGTGGTGATATGTGGAAAGGCCGGGCGATTTCCTTTATTGAATCATTAATGCGATTTCTAGTTTATTTACGTGATCAGGATAAATTATTATTGGATGCTGGAACAATTCGTCGCTATTTCACTTTAGAGGCTTTAGAGGGTCTTTATTATGATAATAAAGTACTTGATGAAATGGGTAATGAGGTTATATTTGAAGGGACGGTGCCGTTTGATGTAAAAGACCCTTTGGATAATTATTTGGCTAGTTTACCTGGTTATCGGAAAGATAAAAAGGGTGAGCAGTCTGATAAAGTCTATGAGCAGCATGGTTATATTATTATGCAGTTAACACGCATATTCAGCTCTTTAGCCGATGTCTATGGTCATATTATTAAAACTAACCTTGCTGAGGTTGACTTTAGAGATGTTATTTTAAATCGACGTATTTTAGTTGTGTTATTGCCTGCATTAGAAAAATCTCCTGATGAGTTATCAAATTTAGGGAAATTAATTATTGCTTCACTTAAGGCAATGCTTGCGGCAGGTTTAGGTGATAAGGTTGAAGGGGATTATAAAGATGTTATTGAAACTAAGCCAACGAACTCTAATACACCTTACTTATGTGTATTGGATGAGTATGGCTATTATGCAGTAAAAGGGTTTGCTGTTGTGCCTGCGCAAGCACGCTCTTTAGGGTTCTCTGTGGTTTTTGCTGGTCAAGATTTACCCGCTTTTCAAAAAGCGTCGAAAGAAGAAGCTGCATCAATTTGTGCGAATACTAATATTAAAATATGCATGAAGCTAGAAGACCCACAAGAAACTTGGGAGTTCTTTCAAAAAACCGCAGGAGAAGCGTACGTTTCAACAGCAAAAAGTTTTAATATGGATAAAAGCTCAGCAACAATGAGCTATAAAGACTCGATGGAGGCGACGTTTGATAAACGTAATCGTGTTGATTTATTAGATTTAAAAGATCAGCGTGAAGGTGAAGGCCATGTGTTTTTTAAGTCAAATATTGTTAGAATGAAAGCGTTTTATGCAAATCCACCGAAAGTTAAATATATTAAACTAAACCAGTTTGTTAAAATTGAGCCACCTTCACCAAGTGAAATAAAATTAATTAAAGAAGCAGATGCATTTAAATATATCGATAATATTTCCGAAAAGTATAATAACTATAATCATAGTGAAGAAAGCGAATTAATTTTTAGTGAAATCAATAAAAAAATAATAGAAATTAAGGCAGATGATGAGGATAAAAATAAAGATTATTTTAATTCGAGTCAAGTTGGTTTGATTGCAGAGCACTTAATTGAGGTTTGTAATGCTCAACATCAAGCTGTTGAAGATGAGGATGAAGATGAAGAGTACGATGAAGAGTATGGTGAAGAAATTACTGTTGGTTCTGATATAGGGGCTGATACTGATATTGATGTTAAAGAAGCACTGGGCTCATCTAGAGCTAATAAGCGTTATGATATCTTTATGGATATTTCTTTAGAAGATAGATTAGAAAGTGATTACTTTGATTTTGAGGTCTCTAGTTTAGAATCGACATTAGTAGATAAGAAGCAAATTAACATTGCTGTTGAAAAGATATTAATTTTAAGCGATATCGGTTTGAAAGAGGCGCGCGCTATTGTCAAGGATATTGTCAGTGATCTTTCTGCAGTAACAACGTATAAGGGTTATGCTGATGATGGTGATATTGATATCGAACAGCTGTTGGTTGATCTGGCAGTTAATGAGTCAGATTAAAGGCAGGTTATAATTCTATGTTAGACAAAAAAGAGGTTGACTTTTATTATTTTTATAATAAAACCATCGAGATATCAAAGGCAATCAATGATCCTGAATTACTGCCAGATGGGAATCAATTAAATAAAAAAATTGAAAAACTATATAAAAATAAATTAAATCTAGTGAAAACTCTATATGGCATTTACCAATATATTATAACAGAATTTGGTTATATTGATCATTTGAAAAGAGATATCGATATCAATGGCGATGGCGATGGTGATGGCGATGGAAGTAGTGAAATTAGTGGTGAAAATAAAGATTTCCCTATATTGGTTTTATTTTATTTGTTAAACCCTCGCAATGCATTAGCAATGCTGCATGATTATTTTAATTCAAACTGTAAAATTGATTCATTTCATATCCGTTACTTGAAAAAATTACCTTTTACTAATAATTATAAAAAATCAGTGATTAGTGCAGAGATAATTAAACTTATTTCTGGTGACGATAGTGATATTAATAGTCGTAGCGTATTGGAAATATAATTATGTCTCAAAATAGTAATCCAGCTTCGCCAAATATTGTGTATTATACAGTCTTTATTCTTGTCGCTATTTGTGCACTTACATTCTATTTTCATGGTGCTGTATATAATACAATTTTAAGTATTAAAATATTTGAAATTAAAATAATTTCTATATTTACTTCGCGTTATAATGAGATATTATCATGGATTTATAATACCCCTGTTGATGCTATGGCCAGTGATAATTTATTTCAGATTGCTATGGTTGTCGGTAATGTTATTAAATGGGTTGGCGTTGTTTTAGCAATTATTTTGATTAGTATTATTTATTATTATCACCCACAAAAAAACTTATCAACATGCTATAGCATGAAATCTTTATTAGAAGCAATGAATGGTAATTTTCCTGTAACAAGCCCTGTTGTCAGTGAAAACTTATATAAAGTGGATATTAATCAAGGAGATTGGCGTATGGCCCTCACACCCGTGGAGTTTATGAAAATTAATAAAATATTGGATAGTAAAAAAATAAAGAATGATGGGCGGCCAAATTTAAATTATGGTAAAGCATATCAGGTTTTTATTGAGCAATTGGGGCGATTATGGCAAGGTGTTGAAGCGTTGCGCCCACATGAAAAAGCATTGTTTGCTATTTTTTCAGCATTTAGCTGCTATAAAAGAGAAGAAGCAGAGCAAGCTTTGGATAATTTATCTAAGCAGGCAAAAAGTGGCGTAAAAAATATAAATTATGCCGTGACAGATGCATTGCTACATAAATATGGCAATAAAGTTTCAGTACAGGAGGTTATTCGAAAGCACTATTATATTTATACGGTATTTTCGTCCTTACTGTTAGCAGCGAGAGATAGTGGTATTGTCGCTCCTGCAGGCTTTCTATGGTTGAAGAAGGTCGATCGTTCTTTATGGTATTGTTTAAATAATGTCGGTCGACGCGCTGTTTTTATTGAGTCTGCTGCTGTGCGAGCACATTGGCAGGCAGAACTTAAAATAGGCCAGCCTATCTCAATACCGATGGTAGAAAGTGCAGTATTAAACTTAGATAAAATATTTGATACGGTAAAAATTTCTAATGCTTAAACTACGGTTATTTGCAAAGCCTGGAAATTATTATTTATTTGATTATAGAAAATCAAATAGTAGATTTAATCGGGTTCTTGATGATTTTTATATAAAAAATAATAAATTATGCCAATTTTGCAATGTAGAAATTAAACATAATCATAGTATTGTTAATATTGATCATGATTATGCTAATAATGTAAAAAGTAATTTGGCTTTGTCATGTTTATTATGTGCCAGGACACAATTACTGGACTTTTATCCGTTAAGCTATCAAGGTACAGACAAACTAGTGTATTGGCCAGAATTAAGCCAAGCTGAAATTAACCGTTTGTTGACTGAGCTTGTTAAAAAGAGTTTGGAGAATAATGATGACTTGTTTTCGATAAAAACGTTGTATTCTTATTTTAATGAAAAATCAGATGTTTTAACACACCTTTGCAGTAGTGAGGTTATTAATCCAGGCTTTTATCGGATGATTTCATCATCTAGCTACTCCAATCACCAGATTATTTCAGGAATTAGAATTTTATTCTCTTATGATTTTATTAAAAATAATATTATTACTACTACGAATAATAGCAGTGAGAGTCAAGCTGAGAGTAAAACTGAGAATAGTGGCCAGAATAAGAGTGATAATGAGAGCGAAAACGAGGAGGGATGAATTATGAGCTTGCATGAAATAGTTACAGAATATTGGAAGTCGTATGGTAATGCTAACATCAATAATGCACTGGTTAACTTTGAATTTATTGAGAAAATGAGCTTTAATTTGTCTGAAGATGATGAAGAAAAAATAGAAGGTTTTATTGATAGCATCAATGATGATGGGCTTAAAAAAATTGATCAGATGAAGTTGATTGTTTTTTTAAACAGGCTTCCTGCAGCTTATATGTTTTATACTATTCATCAGGTTAATAAGCTGGATGGCCAATATATGTCAGAGCTGATATCAATGGTGAATAAAAAAAATGATTCTGATGAAGAGTGTGCTAAGTTTTATCAACGCAATATGATTTTTGAGCGATTTCAGATCTTATCTCGAGTTTTTTCATCTGAGCGTCTAAATAAATTAATTTCATGTGTAAGCTAATTATATTAATTAGTATTATCTTAGGTAGTAGTATTCATGGCTTTAGTTGATCGATTATTTGATAATGTTGAAAGTTTTTTTGCTTGGTTAGGGATTTTATTAAAACAATCACAGGATTCTTATTGTGAATTGGAGACTGCTGATAGTCGCTATGCTTTGGTCACTAAAAATTCATCATTAATTTCTATTATTAAAATTGATGGTTTACAACGCTTTGTCGGCAATGCTGAATTTGATGATATTTGTAAGCGTTTTGCATCGTCATTACAGTCTGTGTTTTCTTCGCCTGGTCATTTTATTCAATTTTATTATGACTTTAACCCTGAGGAGATTCATGAGCATATTAACCGCTCATTGAAAAATGCTGAAGAGTCAGCTAAACGTTTATGCTTAGATATCGAGGATTTATTTGTATCTAAGAAAAATGTTTTAAGTGAAGTATGTGCTGAAGAGTCTTGCTATCTTGTTCTATGGACTGAGCCGTCTGCTTTGTCTGATAAATATGTAAAAAAATTACTGAAAGACAACGCGAAAAAAGTAAAAGAGAGTCCATTGCCGATTTCTAAAAAATCAGCTAATTTATTTCTTGGTTTAGATGAATTACGTAATTTACATGATTCATTGGTTGGAAATTTAATGGAAGATCTGCAGCAAATGGGGATGTATGCGCATTTATTAGATGTACACACTGCTGTTCAGGAGGTACGTCGATCGATTGATCCAAAAATTACTTCGTATGATTGGCAGCCTTCTTTGCCTGGTGACCCATTACCTTTATCTCTTGACCAGTTTGAGGGGCAGGTTAAAGCAGATCATCAGAAAAAAAACATTAAACATTATGATTTGTCTGAATTAATGTGGCCACCATTATCCAATCAAGTCAACCCACGAGAAGGTGAGAATGTTGATATTAAAGTTGCACGTGTTGGTGATATGATTTACGCGCCGCTTTATATTGATTTATTTCCAAAAGATATCCGGCCGTTTTATGATTTATTTCGTCGTGCAGTATTTGCTAATTTGCCTTGGCGCTTATCATTTTATATTTCTGATAATGGTTTGAAAATAACACAAGCAAAAAATTGGTTGGCACAGTATTTAACATTTAGTTCTTTTCATAATAAATTAATTGTTGAGACACATCGTTATTTAAGGCATTTACATGAGCGTGGTGATGATCCTATCGTTAAGCTTAAAGTCATGCTATTAACCTGGGCGCCAGTCGGTGAAACTACGTTATTAAAAAAACGAGCGGTGAAGCTAACACAACTGGTGCAGGCCTGGGGTGGTTGTGAGGTTAAAGAATTTTATGGTGATCCGTATAGCGAAGTGATGTCTTCGGCATTGGCCATGCGTAATACCAGTGATGCGACAACATCTGCTGCGCCATTATCCGATGTGGTGAAAATGTTGCCGATTACTCGACCGGCATCACCTTGGAAAAAAGGCGCGTTATTATTTAGAACACCTGATGGCAAGTTGTGGCCTTATCAACCAGGCTCGAATCATCAAATTAGCTGGATTGATATTATTTATGCACGTTCAGGCTCTGGAAAATCAGTACTATTAAACTGCATTAATTTAGGCTTGTGCTTATCACCAGGCTTAGCGCAATTACCGCGCATATCGATTATTGATATTGGACCATCGAGCCGAGGTTTTATTTCTTTGTTGAAAGAAAGCTTACCGGCTGAGCAAAAAAATAAAGTGATTTATCACCGCCTAAAACTTGAAAAAGAGCATGCTATTAATCCATTTGATACGCAATTGGGTGCGCGTCAACCGACCAAATTACATCGGTCATTTTTGATTAATTTTTTAAGTTTACTCTATGTTGAGCGTGCCGATGATGCTCTGCCTGAAGGTATGTCGGGTATGTTGAGTTTATTGATTGATGAGTTATATCAGCAGTTTAGTGATCAGGTCCAGCCAAAGCTTTATATACCAGACTTTGATGAAGTTATTCATAAAAATATAGAAAAATATGAGATTAAATTTAATGAAAAGACAAGTTGGTGGAGTATTGTAGATAAATTTCATCAATTAGGTCAAAGTGAGTTGGCTTTACGAGCGCAGCGCTATGCTATGCCAACGTTAGCTGACACCATTTCGATTGTCCATAATCATGGTATTAAAGATATTTATGCGAAAGTATACCTGCCCAATAGTAATGAAGACTATGTATCGGCTTATTGTCGAAGTATTTCAGTGATTATTAGAAATTATCCAACTTTATCCAGTGTAACACAGCTTTCTCTGGAAAGTGCTCGGGTTATTGCCTTGGATTTAGAGGATGTTGCACGTACTGGTAGCCCTGCGGCTGATAAGCAAACGGCGGTGATGTATATGCTCTCGCGTCATGCGATTGCTCAAAACTTTTTTTTACGTCAGGATGATCTGATTATTTTCCCAAAAGAGTATCAAGCTTATCATGAACAACGTATTCGTGAGATTCTTGAAGAGCCGAAGCGAATTGTCTACGATGAGTTTCATCGTACGGCAAATAGCTTATCAGTACGTCAGCAAGTGATTCAAGATATGCGTGAGGGGCGTAAGTGGAAAATCCAAATTTCTTTGGCTTCTCAGGCACTCAGTGATTTTGATAAAATTATGGTTGACTTTGCCACAGGTATTTTTATTTTAGATTCAGGTTCAAGCCAAAGCATTGACGAGACGTGTAAAACGTTTGGCTTAAATAAAACTGAGCGTTATGCCTTAGCTAATCGTGTGCATGGCCCTAAAAGTTCAGGGGCGACCTTTATCGCGCAATTTGTGACAAAACAAGGTTTAAATACACAGTTATTAACCAGCACGGTAAGTCCAGTTGAGCTGTGGGCGTTTAATACAACAGCAGAAGATGTCTATTTACGTGAATCACTGTATAAAGTATTAGGGCCAGAAGAGGCGCGTAAACGCCTGGCTAAAGCTTACCCACGGGGTAGTGCAGTGAAAGAAGTTGAAACTCTGGTGAGTGAAAATAGTGATTTAACGGTGACAGCGGCTTGTGAGCAGATTTTAGAAAAATTATTAAAATAATCACTATAAAAGCAATTGTTATTTTTATTGATTTTACTAATTTATGAAGGCAGTAAGAAAACATTGTAATACTTCATAGATGAAGTTTTCAATAAGGCCCTATGGAGCATTGCTATATGTGAACGTAAAAAATAGAGCACTATTTATGTGGTATTTATTCATACTCCTTATACCATAATGTTAAATAACTTGTTGGCTATGGTGGACTTGTCTTATGAAATTTTTGATTATTACAGATAAAATTTCATTTTAGATAGCACTATAATAGCAAACCTTTGTTTGGTTACCTTTATTTTTAATTAAATTAAATATCTTGATTTTTATATAAATCACTATTCTTATAGTTTTATGAGATCTAAGATTAAATGCTTCTTAATGAGAATAATCTACAAAAGTAAATTTACATTTATTTTCATAAAAAATAATAATAAATAATTAAGAAATTTATTAAATTTACATGATTGATGATAAAAATCAAAGGTAATATAAAAAAAAATATTACTTGTCAGTGTTCATCATGTTGCACATGTAATAACGTTAAATTAATTGATCAGAATTATTAGTGAGGATCGTAATTATGTTATTCCTTCCTTTTGGGCCATTATCACCGTTTGGGTCATCATCTTCTTCTTCGGTTTCTTCTGAAGTGTTTGTCGAAGGAGCTAAGATGGCATTTAACAAATTTACTGAGGCAATGGGTAAAAGAGAAAATCAATTTGTTAAAGATATAAATAAACTTTATCGCGAACATTTAATGTCGGTAAGCGCTGACCCAGATAATGAAGAAGTTAAGCAAACTTTTAACTTTCCTCCACCATTTATGTTAAGCAATGAGGGTAAGGAAGACGTTTATAAAGCAGGCGATTATCAGCGTAGTAAAATTATTAGCACTGCGACATATGATGATGGATCATATAAGTATCGTGAAAGTATTGCTCATGCTCAGGAGCAGATCATAGAATATCGCCAGATGAGGCTTAATAGATCTATTTTTGGAGGTAAACAAGGCAAAGATACTGATGGAATATCGCGTGTATGTGACTACATCTTAGCCATATTAGATGACTGTAAAGAATTCAGTGGCTATCCTCATGAAAAAGCAGCATTAGCTAATATATCTAAATTTATAGAACAATTTTCTTTGATGAAGCTTAATGGTGCTCGTAATGATTTTATGTCTGAGGCAATTGTAAGTATTAAGGCCGCATCAGATGACCTGCAAAGATTAAGCCACAATAAAAGTGCTCAACAAAATTTTCAAAGAATGAGTGTGGAATCAAATAAGTCTTCGAAACAAATGCTAAGGCTAGCTGGCATGTTGATGATGGGTGAAGATAAACATAGAAGGCTTGCAAGATCACGACCGCATGAGTTAAAAGATGGAGTAATTCAAAAAAAATACTCATCTATGAAGGGGTCTACCGTTAGTAGAAATGAAGATAACCCTTATGCTCATCGGTTTAAAAATGTAGCACGTATGATTGATAGTGAAAAAATGGAAGTTATACCAGGTATTAATGATAGCTCAGAAGAGCGTCAAAACCGTGCTAAAGAGTTTATAGAAAAAACTAATACTTTTAATAAGTTTTCGGACCATCATTATCATAAAGATTATCAGAAGTATAGCCTCAAAGAGAAAAAAAATTCAAAGGAGATTGAAAAAACACCCTTAGAAGAAGGTGAGCAGCATAAAAGGGCTAAATACGTAGATACTTTGTTAGATTTAGCTGGTTTATATCATCAGTTTGAGATCATGGCTAAGACTGTTTCTCAGCATGCAGCAATGAGTGGTAATCTAGCAATATATAATAAAAGTAAGTATAAAGCAATGTATAATGCTTTGGATACTTTGCATAAAAAGATAGAGAGTAAATACAAATCTATCTCCCCGATGCTAGATATAATTGATAATTATGGTGTTTTAACATCAGGTCGTGAGAATAATACAATCGTCCCTTTTGCTACAGTCGTTAGAAAACAGCAAAAATCTTTTGAAGCAATTTATAAAAAAGTGGAGTCTCAAACAAGGCCTGATAATTATTCTAAGCTTGTTAAGCGATCTAAAGATATTGAACGGGAGTTAAATAAGCACTGTGAGTTTATTGATACTCAATACTCCTTACCCAAACGGGAAAAAAAGCTTATAACAGACCCTTCGAATTCTGAAAAAAATATTGATGCTTATCATGCGATAAGAAAAAATTTGACGAAATTACTTAAAAAATGTCTGGAAAATAATATAAATAAAAATGATCATGGTAATATTTATAATATTATTAAAAAATCTTGTAGCAAGATGTTTAGCAGTACTGATCATGAATTTAGATTGTATAAAATAGGAGATATTCGTTGGTTTAAAAGAAGCTTAGACTCGATTATTAGAAGTGTGGAAAAAGCAAAACCTAAAATTGATGGAAGTGTTGGTTTTTTAAAGGATTTCATAAACCCTGCTGAAGAGATGTGCCGTATTGTGATAGGTGTTAATTTCTCTTCTGACCATGAAAAAAACGAATCTATAAAAGATAAGAATCTTGCCGAAGAACGGCTGGGTCTGGAAAAAGAAGAAAATGAAAGGTTGGGGAATAATATACTTGATGTAAAAAAAATTAATGAGAATATAACTAAAGAACTTGAAGAATCGATTGAAAAAAATAAATCCATAAATCTAATTAAAGAAGGGTTAGAGGAAAAAGTTAAGAAGGTTGAAACTGAACTAGTAGAAGCGAATATAAAAATTAATAAGAGCAAGGAGCATATTAACAACACAGATAATTTTATTAAAGAAATAGCAGATCAGTCTATCTCTAAATTAAAGGAACTCTCTGAAAAGGCAAAAACTAGCTTAGAAAAATCATTTAAAACTAAGATTCTACTTTCAAGGCTAGACAGTAGTGATCATAGTGATGTGAGAGATGAATTGAACGAACTCTGTTCTGAAAGAGTTAATGATATTAAACAAGAGCAAAAATATTTTAAGGTGATTATCGAAAAGTTAAAAACTCTTAGCAGTGTCACACATGATGAGTTAAACAAAGCTTCGGTAGCATTGGCAGAGGCAAGTGCCCAGATAACAGCTTGTGAATTAGCATTAAAAAGTGCACTAGATGAACTTGAGCTAATGGGTCAGGAGTTAGCAGAACAAAAAAAAGAGTTGGTATCAGTAAAGGATCAAAGTAAAGAAATAGCTAAGAAATTAGAGCAATCAGAAAAAGATACACAAAAGTTAAAAGAAGAAATGGAGATACTAGAAAAAGGCGATAAGTTCTTAAGATTAGGTAGTCTGTTTGAATCTGCGCTTTCAGCATCTAGTGACTATAATAATGGTAAAAAAAATGAGAAATTTGCAGTTCTCGATAACTTTATTGATACTTTAAGTTTTGATGGTAATAGACAAGATAAAATTGAAAAAATAAAAAAATTAGACGGTGTAGAATTTGAGGTGGCGTTTAAAAAAATGGCAAGGATTATATGTACACGACGTAAAAAGTTTTTTGGTGATGATCTTTCGAGTTCTGGTTCTCATCTCCTTGTTATTTTAAACAAACGCCAAAATAGAGATTTAAGGCATAAGTTGTTTGGAAGTTATGATAAAATAACCCCAGAAGATTTTCTCAAAAAAATAGGCTTAAAAGAGGCTAAGAAAAAGAGTAAAGACTCTGGTGGGATTTATGCTCAATATCTTATGAGCGACTCTAAAAATGTTAATGAAGATGGATTTATTTCAGCATTGCAAAATAAAATATAAAAAAAGGAAGCTAAGTCTTCCTTTTTTTATATCAACAATAATAAATTTAATTAAATTTTAAACTAAATATTTTTTATTTTCAAACTCTATATGTAAATTTATAGTTTTTTATGAAACTGAGATTTTGTGATAAATAATCAATTTTAAATTTATAGTTATAAACTATAATTTATTGGTTATTTAGATTAAAGCTGGAGATAATATTTATGCCAAGTAGAAAAGAATACAGTAAAACTAAAACTAAAACTTATACAACTCCTGATGAGAGTTTTTTGATACCTGAGGGGAGCCAAACACACACTAAACTGACTACATATGGTGTTAGAGATACACCTTATTATAAAGGGCCTCAAGACACCAATTACGAAGAATCACAAACTCATAGGCCGACACGGGCAAGATCCCTTTCTGATGGAAGCAGGCCAACATCACCCTTATTAATGCTTGATGAAGCGTTTAAGGCTGAGCCAGAGTCTACTGGTTGCACCTGTATTATTTTATAAATAAATGTCTGAAATTTTTAATGAAGACAAGGTAGTTATGGACCTTCATTAAATATTAAGTAGCCTTAGTATTTAGCTGGGAGCTAGTCTGAGGCCGTGTTAATTTAGTATTTTAACTTAATTAACTTCCTTGTGATTTTAGATATCATTACATAAAAAAACTAATTATTTTTATGTGGATAGAATTATTAATTAATTTACCATTATCAATATAAGATTGACTTAGACCATAAATATTTAATATCTAATTGATTAATTTTTATTTTTAATAGCTGAATCGCTCGTTTGATGTTGGCTCGAGAAGTATGTGAGATTGTAGTATGGGTGTTATTAGGTTATTAACTGTAAATATTTTGCTATTATTTCTGGTTTTAATGACAGGAACAACGGTTGTTAAAGCGCAAACGATACAAATAGCAACAGAACATGCTGGATCTCCAAACCACTCAGCGAGGATAACACAACAGCCAATTCAGCAAAAGTTAAACCAAATCATCTCGCAGCAGCTGATTATGTTAAATTATCAAAATCAGAGTGATTTACACGGCCCAGTCAATAGTTTGGCAGCACAAACATATTTAAATAATCCCTATAATAACTCTATCGGCTTTGGTGTGTTATCAGGTTCGGTTCAAGAACTCAGTGGCCAGTTGGCAGGTCAATCGCCAATGTATCAGTCTATCATCGGTAATGAGGGTAATAAAAATAATAGTAGTGATGATCAAGACGATAATATTAATGAGAATATTCGTTTTTTATTAAACCTTGTTGAAGGCAAGTATGATAGTGATAAAAAGCCTGATGATTTTATTGAGGCGGGTGCAAGTGGTAAGTCAAGTTTATTAGTCAATGCGGTATTATCTAAAATTAATGCCAATAATAAAGTTAATAGTCAATTACTATCGGTTATTCAGGGCCAAATGAACAATGGCTGGATGAATAACTTAAAATTCTCATCGCGTGACCAATTGCTTCGTGATATCTCTGTACAGCTTTCTATTGGTAACTATATTAATTATCAAAAACTACAGGCTGAATATTTAAATGCATTATTAAATACTGCGAAGTTGATTGACAATAATCAGTTTTATAGCTTATCAGCTGAAGATTCTAAAAACATTGAAAGTGCGGCGAGAAAATTAAGTGATATAGACCGGGGGATTAGTAAGCTCGTTGGCAGACAAAAACGCCCTGTTATTAGGAAAGGTAATTAGTCTTGTTGTCTGCTATTCATATCCCTGGCCCGGCTGATGATCAGTCGGTTTATATTCTCTGGCAAATATTTGGCAATATTATTTATTTTATCTCTGGGAACACCAGTGTCTCAAGTGGCCCAACAATGGTCTCTGAGGTTATTAGTTATTTTAATGCTGGGTTATTGTCTTGTTTATTGCTGATTTATGCACTGATTGTTGTTCTTGGGGTAATTTATACTGCCCATGATGGTGAGATTTTAGGACGTAAATGGCATACGTTATGGGTCGTACTAAGAGCAACTTTTGCACCAATTGCAATGATTCCAGTAAAGTTTGGTTTTTGTTTAGCTCAAATTATTTTATTGTATTGTGTGCTTGTTGGTGTGTATTTAGCTGACTCTGTTTGGACGAATATTACACAAGATGTTGATAGTGGGACATTGCCTTCGGTACCAGTGAGCTTGTTGAATAATGTCAAAAATAATGTTGCTCAAGGGGTGCTATATCAGGCGATTAATCAGGTGCAGACCGATTATGGCTTAAGTGCCAGTGATTTAGAGGAAATTGGTACGAATGTTACTGGTGGCAGTGGTAGTTATCGCCAATGTGATACACAAGATGTTGATAAAAACGATGTGTCTAATCAATTTTACCGTATTAGTGGCACAGATACTCCCATTTTATGTGTGGATACTTCATCTGCATTGCCGATGAGCTTGTTACCAAACTTAGTAGGCTCTTCAAGTACGGTGTGTGATTCTGAGACATTAGGCTATTTTCAAACCGCAATGAATTGGTTTTACGAAGGACCGATAGAAAACATTCAAGGTGATGATTACATGCCCTCAGCCAGTGCATTTACCTTAAATACAGGGCTATTGGTGAGTCAGTGCAATAATGCTGTGCAAACTGCGTTGACAACATCAGGAAGCTTAGGAACAAGTACGTATGCGTATGGTTTTAATGTTTCGGCTTCATCAACACCGCAACAAATGGATTATAAAGTGCAGTTAGGCAACAGTGATAGCTCTTCAACAGATAGTAGCAGTCACAATGGTAATAATAGTACGACTACTGGAGTTGATAATAATGTGACTACCAATGGCTCGATTACTTATCAATTTAATAATATGAGTTACCAGCCTAAAGATGCTACAGATTTGACTTATTCACAAGAAGCACAAAAGGCGACTCAGCAAATTGTCAATGCTTTGAATAATGATCAAAATAAACAGGCGAATGTTATTTTAAATGCATATGTTGCCGATCTTAATAGCACCTTAATTGCACAAAGTGCGGATTCACAGTCTGCTCAAGATGTGACCAGTAGTGATTTTTATGCAAAGTGCATGAGTTATTTAAATAACGGTAAAATAACAGTTAATTATTTAAACTGCGTCAATCTGAATGAATCAGGCCAGACCTATAGTATGCTGCAATATAATGGCGCGTCACAGCAGCCATACGCAGCAAGTGATTATGCAAATTATATCAACAGTTGGTGGATTGGTGGTGAAAGCTATTTGACAGTTGATAAAATATTAAATATGAACTTAAGTGACGCTGCTAATATTTTAGCCGCGAACTTAGCCTACCCAGGGTTAGCGGTTAATAGTCAGCTGCATTATACCGTACCGATGTCTGTGACAGTTTATCCAAATATCAATGGTAGTGTTGTTCCGGAGTTTCACCCACGTCACAATAATTCGTATGACACTAATGCAAGTACTGGTCAAATTGAAAACCCGAGCACGGCTGATTATTTGAATGCAATGAAAATGTCCAATCCAGATACGGGGACAACGCTTATTAGTGATTATGTGCCGAGCACACTACAGATGGGCGCAAGTGATTGGGCAACTGATGTTTATGCCTATGTACCAACACCCGGTTCGCCGCCGCAAGATTGTGATATGTATTATGGAACTTACTCAGGCTCTAATCAGACTGATCAACAGACCTGTAATAATGATTATGCAGTGATTCAATTACAAACCAATTTAATGGCACTGCCACCTGAAATGCAACAGCCTTTTGTTTATTTATTTAGTTTATTTGGTAACACCGGTAGTGGTACTACGCACACACTGACAGAAAAAATTGGCGATGTTAATCTTTTAAATAATACATTAATGTTTTTACAAAAAAATGGCATATACCAAACTACGGCAACAACATCAGTACCGGTTTATGCGGTGATCGATAAAATTTTTGGTGAGCTTTCTGGTAATGATGCTTCAACAGATATTACCAGTATTATGAATGAGCTTTATTCATTGGGTTTACCATCCAGTACTTCATCAAATACATCAAGTTCGATTTATAGCACGATTATGCAAGCACAACAGGTAGGTGCTGATATTATTCAAACGGTAATTGATACTTTAAATAGTATTTTTGTTAATTATCAAAATCAGTTTAGTGACCTTAAAAGCACAGCCTATTCAATGATTCATAAGTGGGCTAAAAAAACAATAGCAGTTTCTGCGGCCACTTCTTCTTATGGCGCAGGTAGTCTGGGTACTGCATTTGCAATTATGGGGCAAACTGCTGTGCAGTTATGGATGGCGGCGCAAATAGGCAATTTAGCGATGTCGTTGGCTTGGATGCCGATCGCTATTATTATCTTAACCTCGTTATTTACGACTGCCATTGCGTTTTCGGTGATGATGCCATTGATTCCTTATTTTCTCTTTTGGGCAGGAACGATTGTTTGGGTATTAAGCATTTTAGAAGGCTTAGTAGCAGCACCTGCCGTTTGTTTAGCCGTATTATTTCCTGGTGGCCATGAAATAATGGGACATGGTTTGCCAGCAATTAAAATTGCGTTGAATGTAATATTTAGACCCGTATTAATGGTAATTGGCATCACTTGTGCAGTTGCTTTGACCTATGTATTAATTACTTATTCAGCACAAGGTTTTCACTTAGTTGCCCCACTTATCTTAAGCAATTTTAGTAGTAGCTCTATGGTGAGTGGCATTATTAGTTGCTTTTTAATCTTTGTTTACTCTTCATTTATGATGATGGCCTTTGGTAAGTGCTTTTCGGTGATCTATTTAATTCCGGATAAAGTTTTAGAATGGATCGGCGCGCAAGTTGGTTCACAACGTGCAGGTGCTGATGAAGTTCAGCAGTTACAAGGTAAAGCTGAACAAGTATCTGGTCAGGCTGGTCAGGCTGCAGGGCAAGGTACTCAGCAGGCCATTAGTGCTAAGCAAAATAAAACACAGTCTGAAGTTAGTGCTGAATCACAAGAAATTCAAGTGGCTGATAAAGAAGGTCAGGCAGCGGGTAGTGAAGTAAATAAAGCTCAGCAAGCAGCAGCAATGGCAATATAGTGTATAAATAGGAGAAAAATTATGTCTTATCGTAAAACTAAAAAAGAGTTGGAAGATATCAGAAAAGACTTAAATGCATTGCATCTTAAATATAAAGGTAATATACCACCACGAGAGCTTGAAAAGCATAAGGATGCATTAAAGCGATTGATTAAGGGCAATGACCCGAAACTTCGGTTTGATGGTATTCTATCATCACTGATACAGATTGCAGCAATATTAGCTGCTAATCAAACAAATAAAGAAGCGAAAGGTAAAATTGATTTGGTTGATAACTTGAGTAATCAAAGTAATCTGAATAATTTATTTTTAAATAATCAGCAAAATGTTCCTCAAAACAACAATCAAAATAATAACAATAATAATCAGCAGTTTGGAAACTATTTTTAGATGATTTGATTATGAAATATTATACTGTTCCGTTGAAATTAGTTAAATTTTTATTAATAATTTTTTTTATGACTAATAGTCATCGTTGCTTAGCTAATGTTGACCCAGAGATTGTAAATGATACTAGTGTTCCTTTTTTAGTATATGTAAACAATGTTAACTGTATGAGCATGCATGATAGCGGCGGAACTGATGGTGATCATATTGTTCAGCCTGGTGAGACGTATACTGCTATATCTGGGAGTAAAAAACAAAACTCAGGTTGTTTGAAGGGGTCGACAAACTATAAATTTGAAATAATTCTTTATGTCAATGTTGCCCCCTATATTAATTCCCATATTTATTATATAAAGAAAACGAAGGGTAAAACCAAAAGCTGGCAAGAAGATAGTAAAGGAAGTACAGATGATAGTGGCAATTTACAGCTGAAAACTTCTGGGAGCTCTGACATGACTATAACCATTAAATATGATGACTCATCGTCATAATGTATATAAATATTATTTATTAAATAACTTTAGGCTATAATTTTGAAAAAAAGTTTTATTGTTATATCTCTGATTATATTAATACTATCTATACTACTGTTAATATATAGTAAAAGTGTCCCTATTGTCTTAAGTTATATATTTTATAAATTTATTCAGATAATTAAATGGGGTGGCTTAGCAATCGCGATTACTTTTGTTGGTATATTTATTATTGTTGGCACTATTATTATGGTGGCGACCTTGTGGTCTGAGTTATTTGAAAATTAAATTTTCATCATAAATAAATATATATTTTTTAAGTTTTATTTTTATTTTTAAAGAGTAATGTTTAATGCTATCTCAATAGGGGAAGTATACCGTGAATTTAGCACTAGAGAAAGTTAAGCTTAGAAATGATTTTTATCGTGATAATTTTAGACGTATTTCAGCAATTTTAATGATTTCTGTCATGCTAAATTTATTTTTATTAATTGGTTTTGGTTTGTCAATTTATTTTAGACCAGAGCCCAAATATTTTGCAACATCGAATAATGGTCAGATTTTAAGGTTAAAGTCACTGAGTAATCCTATTGAAGCTGATTCAGCAGTAATTAGCTGGTTGGCGAATGCAGTTCCAGCGATAAATCAACTTGATTTTTTAAACTATCGTTCAGAGATGAAAGAAAAGCGTAGATATTTTACTAAATATGGTTGGGATCAATATTTAGAGGCATTTAAGGATACAGTGAGTAAAGTAACTGGTGAAAAATATATTTTAAGAGCGACGATTTCTGATGTGCCTGTTGTGGTGCAAAAAGGACAGATTAACGGTGCGTATAGTTGGAAGTTGCAAGTGCCTTTATTGTTAACTTTTCAAAAGGGTGATAAACGTTCGACACAATCTGTTTATTGGACTGTTGTTATACAACGCAGCAACGAATTTTCTGATAATTTATTTGGTATATCGCAGATTATTCAGACAAATAAAACTATGGATAGTTAATATTTAATTTAAGATTTAAGATTTAAGATTTAAGGTTTAAAATTATGAATTATGGTATGGTGATTAATAAATTTTCAGAATTATACCAAGATAAAAACTTTGTTTTTAATGATAAAGAATTATCTCATGAAAAGCTATTTTCTCTTGATAGTTTGATTATGGAAAAACTATTTAGGAAATCTGCGATTACTTTTAAATTTTTAATTGGTCGGCCGATTACACTTTCTAAAAAAAGAGATAAGGAAACAAATACTGAGTTATTATCAATTAGCGCGAAAGTTAATGATATTTTTACATTATTATTAATTGTTATGGACTTAGTTGAAGAAGCTATTGAAAAAAGTGAAGATGATGAAGTGGTTAATTTAAATCACTGTGTGAGTTAATTATGTTTAAAAGAACTAAACGCTTTTTAAAGTCAGCAATTTCATTTTCTTATATTAAAGAAAGTAGTAATTTTGTTTATACGACGCTAAAAAATTTATTAAAATTTCCTGAAAATTCTGGACATAAATCTTCTTTATCTCTCGATGAAGCAAATATAGATGCTGATAAAATACGCCATGCTAAAAGGTCGTTTACTGTTTTATTTTGGCTGTATAGCATAATTTTTGTTGGCGTTTTTTATTATACAATATTGCTTTTTAGTGCTGGTGATTTTTTAGGGGGTGTTGTTGGCTTTTCAAGCTCCATTGCCTTATTAGCATTGATATTTAAATATCATTTTTGGTTAACACAAATAAAAAGACAAAAATTGGGCATGACAGTAAAAGAGTGGTTTTACAGTATTTTTGATATGAAGTAGCCGTTATATAGTTAATGTTAATTTTTATTAGCTTAATTAAATATTGGTTATTGTAAAAATATTGAAAATTTTATAATCTGCTTTTGATTTAGATGATTTTTTACACTTTTATACTTAAATATGTTAGTATTTACTAATTACATAAAATTTTGCCTCTATTTTAAGTTAATAGTTTAATTTAGCCTATGTAAGATTACTTTTTATAGAACTTTTATATTCTTGATGGAATTCATTATGAAAAATATTTTAAGTGGAATGCTTGTTGCTGCAGCATTAACTTCGACTTATTCAATAGCAAGTGTTGAAAATTTGTCTCAGTGTGGCAAGGTAATTGCACATGAAAATGGTTGGGTTAATTTTGATCCAGCAAAGATTTGTCATGGTTTAAATACCTGCCCTGAGCAATTGGCTAAAATGACAGATTATAATAGTACACAGCCGGCATCTAAACAACTGCACTTTGTTAAAATGTCATTAAGGACATTAAGTGATGGTTCATGGGTCATTTCACATAACGAATCTCAGCCGATTCTAGTAAAAAATGAAGATGTTAATAAAGTGCGACGTATGGCTGGTGTACATTGTGCGCCCAATGTTAAGGGTTATAACTTATGCTTGGTTAAACTTGCTGCATTAAGTTCGAGCAATTTTTCAATCTTACAGGCTTCATATGGTCTTGATGTTTATCGACTAAGTGATTATATCAATGAAGATAAAACCAATAATTTTTGCTACATGCTTTATTTTAAAGTAGACCCTAATCAAAATATATTGAATGATTTGTATAACTTAGGCATTAATAAGCGAGTTTTACTCGAATCTCGCGATAATCAAAATGATGGGAAGTGGATTCAAAGTAATCAACAAGCAGATAAACCGATTTATTATACTGGACGAGTTTTTCAACAGTCAGATATAGACTATCTTCAAGATAATAAAGCAGCCTTTCCTAATATGTGGGCAGTGGAAATTAGCTATGGCAATTGGAAAAACTTGCAAACCACTCGTTCATATGTGCAACAAGTGAGCAAAATGGGCTTTAAAACAGAGCTTGATTCTATGGACTATGCCCCTGGTGACGAGGTGAAGCGCTCTTATTGTGATGTGCCATTGAAAGGCTTGAGAGCATCAATGACTATGACAAGTAATCCTTTAAATTGCTTGACGAAAGTAAGGAATAATTAACTATAAATTAATGAAGAGGTAGCAAATTAAGATGATTCGAGCTGCCTTAATTATGATAACTAGTTTGCTTTTTTATTTTCAGTATTAATTTATAAAAAACTTTTATATTTTAACTAATATTAGGGCGGCTTTATTAAAGCTGCTTTATTAGAGTGAGATTGTATTATGTTAAATAAAAATTCATTGTTTTCTATGCTGCCATTGTTTCTCGTGTTGTTTATTGATGGTATGGGTTTGGGACTATTGTTTCCTATTTTAAACGGTGTGATTGTTGATCCGACATCAGATTTTTTATTCCATACTGTATCGACAGGGACGAGGGAAATTATTTATGGTCTTATTGTCGGTATTTTTATGATTTGCTGGTTTTTTGGTGCGGCGATTCTAGGTGACTTATCTGACACGATTGGCCGTAAGAAAGCACTAATGATTTGTTTAATTGGATCATTTTTTGGTTATTTATTATCCGCTATTTCAATTATGATGCACAGCTTGACTTTACTTATTTTAGGGCGAGTGATCGCTGGGTTTACAGCAGGAAGTCAGCCTGTTGCACAAGCGGCTATTGTTGATGTGAGCTCTGAAGAGCATAAAACACGAAATATTGGCTTTATTTTATTATCTGTATCCCTTGGGTTTGTCTGCGGACCTATCATCGGTGGTGTGTTATCGGATAGCCAAATCTATAGCGGTTTTAACTATGATACACCACTGTATTTTGCCTCTATCATTTCACTCATTAATGCAGCTTTATTAGGCTTCTTTTTTAAAGAAACTTTTTATAAAACAGAGAAAGTTAAAATAAAACTACACCATGCTATTAATATTTTTATTTCAGCATTTAGTCATGAAAAAATTTGTAAGTTGGCAATTGTCATGCTGGTGATGATTTTCGGTTGGAGTAATTATTTTTCATTTATTTCTGTTTATATGACGAAAAACTATCATTTTAATACCTTTCAAAACTCGATGTTCTTAGCCGTTATGGGCGTGGGTTTTAGCATCGGTTGTGGCTATGTTGTTGAATGGTGTGCTAAGCGTTATTTACTTAGCCATACTGTGCGAATTATGTTGCTATTAACTGGTATTTCAGTATTGCTGACATTGTTAATTCATAATGTTTATACGTGTTATTTATTTGCTCTATTAATTGGTTTAACGTTAGCGGTGGCGTATTCAAGTATCATTGCGCTTTTTTCAAATCAAGTGGGAGAGGATGAGCAAGGCTGGGTGATGGGTGTCACCGGCTCCATTATGGCATTATGCTTTGGTTTGACATCGTTTGGTACAGGAGTAATTGCAAGCTTTGCTGGTGCGAGTATTCCAATTATATTTGCGGTAATTGGTCTATTAGCAAGTGGGGGATTATTGTATGTATTTCGCTTTGAAGAGGCTAAATAATATGAGCTTGTTTTTTTCTTTTTTAAAATATTAGCTATTCATTGCTATTATAGATCACTATATATTACAGAATAATATATCACTCTTGACGGCGACCTTTGGTCGCCTAAAAATACTTACTTGTTTTAAGTTTGCTTTTTTATCGCAGTTAATATAATAAACTTCAGTTTACATGTATAGCTTAGGTATCAAGGAGGTGAATTAGATGTGGCTTAAAAAAAGCATGGATTTTTCATAATTTTTTTCTGTTAAAAAGCAATTAATGATTGCTTTTATTCTAGTGTAATAATCTTCTTGTAACTGTAAATTGAGTTTGATTGTTTTATTTTAGTATTGATAAAAAAGGTAATGATATGACGGTCCCCGTTGTTAATGATGTTGTTCAAAAGAAGTTTTCTGACTTTTGCCCTATGGTAGGGAGTCGTGAGAAACTTCTTGATTTTTTAAATTATAATGATGTGAATAGTATTGATTATAGTTGGCTCATTGGTGGAAAATCAAAAAAAGTGGAGCCTAAAGACTATAGTCAGCATAAGGCTAATCTTGCCAAAATAGCAAGCCATATTAATAAAATCCATTATTTAAAATCTGAGGAAAAAGAAGGTAATGGGGTTGGTACTAGGTTACAGCAAGAACAAGAAAAAATGAAGGTTAATTGGAGAAG
Organism: Piscirickettsiaceae bacterium NZ-RLO1; assembly: GCA_001644975.1. Taxonomy (GTDB): domain Bacteria; phylum Pseudomonadota; class Gammaproteobacteria; order Piscirickettsiales; family Piscirickettsiaceae; genus Piscirickettsia. The sequence continues at coordinate 10,734 of LVCQ01000008.1, read as the reverse complement.
CTATAAGGAAAGTATTGAAGAAGCATATTTAAGTACTTATAAAAGTAAGACAGATAGTTCCCTGTATAGAGGATTACAACCATATGCTGAGTGGCTAGCGATGGAGCTTGATGTTTTAGTTAATAGTAATAATAAGAAGTCTTGCTTAGTTCCATTTGTTGATCCGCGAGATAGTGCGAATGCCGCGGTGTGTAATAATACTATACTTAGTTCTGATATTAATGGCACTATCAACCTGTTTAATACGGATAAAACAGGCCTGGCTGCTCAAGGCAGAGAGCCATGGCTAAAAGAGATGCTGGTTAATGAATTAGAAAGTCACCTTAGTAGTAACGTTGGCGAATGGTATGGGAGTAAACACTCAGATAAAAAGTGGGTGAAGGATTTAGGTAATTGGTGGGCAAAAGATAAGAACACGGCTATTAAAAAAATAATTAAATATTTAAACGGTGATACAACAGTAACATTGAGTTCAAATGATCAAAAGCAGTTAAATGATGGTGAAACTAAGAACATTATTGCTAAGTACATACCTGATCTTGCAGAACTGAATAAAAAATTAACGGAACGGCCATTAGAAAAGTCCAAATCATCGTCTTGGCATGTTTTTAATTTATTTCAAGTGTCAAATAATAATAATTTAGCTTTAAATCAAAATGAAGATGCGCTAGATATTTAAAAAATAACTGTTGCTATATGAAAATGCTTAAAGAAATTTTTTATACTTTGAGCATTTTTTCTGTTTGCATAAATTATTAGCTTGAATTTTAATTTTTATATTATTACTTTCATTGTAATATTTCTGTATTGATAATAACAATATTAAATATATAGAGTAAATTATGCCAAATATAACCAATATGTCTAAACGATTGATTGATAAACTTCACAATTTTAGACTTCTTGCCAAAGAAAAATATGTGAGTAAAGAAACGTTATCTAAAATAGAAAAGGTAATTAACCCGTTTTGTAAAGCACCTATTTTTGAAGGTAAAATAAATAAAACGATAGATATGATTAGTACATATGGGCGTTGGAGTGATTTTTCTAAAGAGAGTGATCAGCCTGTTCTTGTAGAAATGCAAAGAAAGGATATTATTAATAAATTAGATAAACTCTCTGATTATGTTAAACAAATTAAAAATCGTGAAATTAATATGAATGAAGATAATTTCAAATGTTTTCAGGGCATTGAAGAAACACTGAAGCAGTATAAAGTTGGGTTTACTACAAGCGGTGATATTGAAGAGATACTGGAGCAGAAAACGAAGCCAGTACTTGATAAACAAATCCCGACGTTAATTGCAAATTTTACGATGAATGAGGATAAGGTAGGCAGTCACCTTAAGGAAAAAGAAGATGGTTGTATAATTTTATAATATCCTGAAAATTTTCTTTACAAGGCTAGATAGTCGCTAATTAATTATCTAGCCTGTGATTAGGTCAATGGTTATAGGTAGGAGGTGGTAATTGTTGTGGTTCCCCGATACATTCCTGTTTCAGTATTGGCTGCTAATCTTAGTGAGCCCGTAATGGTTACACTTGCTTTTCCTCGATTATTTAATCTTTTTTGATCAGTGGGAATGGATAAGTTCACTCGTAAATTTTCACTGCCGTTGACAATATTCATGCGATTTGGGATGTTAATTTTAACGGTTTGGCGCTTTTCACCATTGATTTCAAGTAAGGCGGTGGCTTCATGATTAGTGCGGCCTGATTGAGGTTTGATAAGCGTACCAAACTCGAGTTGCTCTATTTCTAAGGTAATTGGAGTAATAATGTGTGCAGAAGTATTTAGAGAAATGTTAGTATTTGCAAAAGTAAAAGCTGGGCTGAGTGTAAATAGCAATAGGCTGGATAGGATGCTTGATCTTTTCATGATAACTCTCCTTTTATCATAACTATCATGCGTCTTATTGCATGCAGGCTTTATGCCTACTTTTCTATATTATTTGCTTGGATTAATAATGACCACTGAAATTATTTGAATTTTTTTTGTGAAACATTTTCTGGAATTGATTAAAACTGAGATAGTTGCGCCATAGCCTGAGAGGTAGGCTATGGCGCATTTCGTCATTTAGGTTAAATATAATTTTGAGTGGTTAAAATCGATCATGCTTATAAGTAGCTGGCTGTTACCACAGTTGAGCCAACATAACGCCCGTTAGTTGTTGTACTTGCTACGGTTACAGTGCCGCCAATTGCTTTATTGAGTGCGCCACTAGCTGGCAGTCGGCTAGTGCCTGCACCGGTTAAACGGACTGTTAGACGGTTTGAGCCATTGGCGATGATTGCGGTTGGTGCATGGCTGATGCGGACATTGGCATTGCCTTCACCGGTGACTCTAAAGAGCGCAGTTGATCGCTTTGTTGCTGTACCAGAAGCGGGTTTATAGATGTAACCAAAGTTCATGGCACGAGTTTGAACAATATTCAATGGCGTGATAACAATTGCGCTCATAGTTAAATTGGTGCGATCAGCAGCAATGGCAGGTGTTAGTGTGGCTGCGGTTGTAATTGCAAGCATAGATGATAGGGCTAGTGCTAATTTTCTCATTTAGAGGTCTCCATACCAATAATTTTTTTAAGGAACCTTGTGTTTATTTTTCTTAAGGTTCACTTAAGGAATAGCTGTGGTTTTACAGAAATAAAAAAGAGAATTGATCTGTGTTGTGTGTGAGATCTCTGTTTTTTTGTCATCTATAACAAAATACTACGCTTTATAACTATTTGGAATTAAAGAAATAAACTTGTGGGAGAGGGGCTTGGCGGTAAAAGTCCTCCCCCAATTGAGGGGAGGTAAAATCTCTACCTGCATGATAGAGCTGCCGTTGAACAGTTATAATGTTAATATAAATGATAATCATTATCAAGTTATTTATGGTAATTATTTTTTGCTGAACTGTGTTGGGTTGAATTTATAGGCAGTGCGCTTTACTCTAGGCAGAGTTTATATAAATCAACGCTAAAAAAAGGTGATAAAAATGACAAAAGCAGTGCGTATAGAAACCGATAGCATGGGTGAGATTGAGGTTGCAAGCGATAAGTATTGGGGAGCTCAGACCGAACGCTCGTTACATCACTTTGCCATTGGTCACGATATTATGCCACGGGCGATGATTCGTGCGCTTGGTGTATTAAAAAAAGCGGCGGCGCTGACGAATGAGTCCTTAGATAAATTGCCAGCAGAGAAAGCCAAGTTAATTGTCCAAGCTGCAGATGAGGTGATTGCTGGCCAGCTTGATGCTCATTTTCCTCTACGGGTATGGCAAACCGGTAGTGGCACGCAGACCAATATGAACAGTAATGAAGTAATTGCGAATCGAGCGATAGAAATCGCGGGTGGAGAAAAAGGCAGTAAAGATCCGATTCACCCTAATGACCATGTCAATATGTCTCAATCATCGAATGATACTTTTCCAACGGCGATGTATATTGCGACAGTAGAGACCATCGTTCATCACTTGCTTCCTGAAATAAAAGCGCTGCGTGATGCGATTGCTGATAAGCAAACAGAATATCAACATATTATTAAAATTGGCCGTACCCACTTGCAAGATGCCGTGCCACTAACCTTAGGTCAAGAGTTTTCAGGTTATGTAACACAGCTTAATCAGGCGATTGGTTATATTGAAAATAATTTAACTCATCTGTATGAATTGGCATTAGGGGGCACTGCTGTAGGTACAGGCTTAAATACCCACCCTAAATTTGCAAAGAAAGCCGCTAAGTTTATTGCCAAAGAAACCGGCTTAAAATTTAGTTCAGCCGAGAATAAGTTTGCTGTGCTTGCCGCGCATGATGCAATGGTACAAATGAGTGGTTCTTTGAAGACATTGGCTGCTGCATTGATGAAAATTGCTAATGATGTACGTTGGTTAGGCTCTGGCCCACGTTGTGGCTTGGGTGAGTTAATTTTGCCTGAAAATGAACCCGGTTCATCGATTATGCCGGGCAAAGTCAACCCGACCCAATGTGAGGCAATGACGATGGTGTGTGTGCAGGTGATGGGCAATGATGCGGCTGTTGGGTTTGCTGGTAGCCAAGGCAACTTTGAGTTAAATGTCTTTAAACCGGTGATGGTGCATAATGTACTCCATTCAATCCAGCTACTGGCGGATGCATCACGTAGCTTTAAAGAGTTCTGTATTGAGGGGTTACAGGCGAATAACGAGCGGATTGACTACTTTTTGCAGCATTCTTTAATGCTTGTGACGGCATTGAATCAGGTGATTGGTTATGACAAGGCGGCTATGATTGCTAAAACAGCACATAAAGAAGGCACTAGCTTAAAAGAAGCTGGTTTAAAATTGGGTTATTTAAGTGCAGATGAATTTGACCAAGCGGTTAATCCTGCCAATATGATTGCGCCTTAGGGCTCAATCACCTCTTGCACCGATGAAGCCTTTTCGCTAGTATGAAAAGCTGTATAGCGTTTTTATTAATAATACTAAATACAATAGAGCAAGACTTAAGAAAAGGCTTTAACAATGAGAAGCAGAGACCCGCAAAACATCAGTATCATTCCCATCTTGGCTGTTGTTCCTTCTCATCATCATTATCTTCATCCTTACCCTTCCCTGTCTTTGCATCGACATCACTACCACTATCATTATCATTGCGACTAATCGCTTATCTTTTTATCATCTAGCTTTTAAAGACTGGAAACCTGAGAATCGCAATAAGGCTGAAGGCTTAAATATTTTTTATAGTTGATGGCTGATCTTATCGATTGTTTTTAGTTAGCTATTATTGCAGCGATTATTTTTTTACTAAATTTGCTTTTTATTTTGCATTTTTAATTTTTTTATTGAATAGGACATTGCATGGAAACGAATCAGACACTGCAACGAAACTTAAAACCTCGCCACTTAATTATGTTGGCATTGGGGGGAACTATCGGCACGGGATTATTATTGGCGAGTGGGGGAGCGGTTCATAGTGGCGGCCCGGGAGGCGCCATATTGGGTTATTTATTGGTTGCTGTCATTGTATTATTTGTTATGACCAGCTTGGGTGAGCTAACCGCATTTTCACCAACGACAGGATCATTTTGTGATGATGCTGCCAGATATGTAGACCCTTCGTTTGGTTTTGCTATGAGTTGGAATTATTGGTTTAACTGGGTGTTTGTTGTGGCCTCAGAAGTAATTGCTGCCGGTTTGGTCATGCAGTTTTGGTTTCCGCATGTTGATGTATGGATTTGGAGTGCACTATTTTTCTTGCTGATTTTGGCGATTAATCTTGTGGCAGTGAAGCTATATGGTGAAGTTGAATACTGGATTGCCTTTATTAAAGTGGCTGCAGTGATTATTTTTATTACTGTGGGGACGTTAATGATTTTTGGTTTAGTTGGCTCACAGGGGAGTATAGGCTTTGATAATATTACCTTAGGTGATGCGCCGTTTCATCATGGCCTGTTTGGCTTTTTCAGTGTCTTTTTAATTGCAGGATATTCGTTTCAAGGAGTTGAGCTGATGGGTGTTGCTGCAGGAGAAGCCGATGAGCCGAAGAAAACCATTCCGAAAGCGGTAAAAACCGTATTTTGGCGCATTGTTTTATTTTATATTTTGGCTATTACTGTGATTAGCTTTTTGATTCCTTATACGGATAGTAATCTAGTGAATGCTCATTCGAGTGTTGCAAGTAGCCCGTTTACAATTGTGTTTGAAAATGCAGGAATTAAGTTTGCCGCATCGATCATGAATCTTGTGGTGATTACAGCGATTTTATCTGCAGCTAATGCTAGTATGTATACAGCGTCACGGATGCTATGGCATATGGGTAAAGTGAAGGAAGCCTCAGGATCTTTTCAGCGGGTGAATAAATATGGTGTGCCGGTTATCGGTGTGATTGTAACCGCTTTAATTAGCGTGGTGTTGATTTTAGCGTCAACTTATCATGGTGGGCTAATATTTAGTTGGCTGGTGAATATGGTCAGTTATGCTGGTTATATTGCTTGGTTTGGTATTTGTTTAAGTCATTATCGCTTTCGTCGGGCGTATCTATTGCAAGGGAAAGACTTAAATCAATTGCCTTATCGGTCACGTTGGTTTCCATTTGCGCCGATTACTGCGATGGCCTTGATTATTGCTATTTTAATTGGCCAAGAGGTAATGGATATTATCAACAACGAGGCAAGTTTTTCAGGGTTTATTATTAATTATTGTGGCATCGTTTTGTTTTTAGTTTTAGTTATTATTCATAAATTTATTAAGAAAAATAAGTTGATTCCCTTAAAAAATATTGAACTTACTGAAGAGCCAATTCCTGCTACTCGTTCGTGATTTTTTGAAATCAAATTTAAATTGAATAATTTATATAAGCGCTTAGTTATTTTAACAGGCGCTTATTATTTTATATTTAAAGCTATTTTGGTTTTATAAAAGACTTAAAAACTAAGTGTAATTCACAGTATAAAATACTAGACAGCTATGTGAGTATGGTCAGCAGTAATCACTATTAGTAGGTTAAACGAATATGGCCATAGAAAATAAGAAAGAGTTGGAAAGATTCTTAAGAAAAAATAATTTGTATAATGATAAAGTGAAAAAGGAACTTAAAGAGGATGACTTTTTGCTTAAAGCCGCTCAGGCTTTAGACAATATGGGAGAGCTTGATTCTGGCAATTGGCAGAAAATTATGAAATCTCTCAGTTATCGTTATGCATTGGGTTCTTTGTATGACGTGGGTTTATTGGGAGAGAATGAGTTTGAGGGTACTATTAATGGAATTTTAGACCTTATTGAGGATGAAGCGAATAAGGATATGCGTTGGGCAATTTCATTTCTAGGCGAGCAGGACTTATTAAATGTTAGTAATTGTCAGGTATTAATGGAATCTGACTCTTTGCAAAAGACATTGGCGATTTTGGCTGAAACGGATATTGATCCTCAAACATTAAATCAAGAAGACGTTGTTAAGCTACAAGAGCCTTTATTGCAACATGCGCTTGCTGCCGCTCATAAGGTTGGGGAACTTAACTCTACGCTTTTTGATGAGGATGACTTTTGTGATCTTAAAGATGACGAGCAGGCTCAGAAAAAATTATTAGAAGGCAGTGATTGGAAGTTCGCTTTACAGTTGCAGCAAGAAGAAATGCAAGGTAGTGGATTTACTGATATTAATAAATTTGAAGTCGAGGCAAGAAGACAAGCTGCGGTTTTTCTTCAGCATACCCATAAAAATAGTCAAGACAAATCAATCGAGTATGGATTTGAAATAGAATAGTATTTTAGAGGGTAGTATGCATTATTGGTGTTAACATAGTTGTAATTTTTTTAAATAATGTCGGGTGGTCAGCCAGGCACTTAGGCCGCTTAGCAACATGCTGATGATGATCAGTATGCCAGCCTCAAATAAATTAATGTTGTGCAAAGCTATTTGGCTGTGGTAGAGGCGAGAGAATGAGTCTACTGGAGCTTTTAGCCACCAATAAATTAATTGAATAATGAGTAGGCTAAGTAATGCGCTGGTGAAGCCGTAAAAAGCGCCTAAGTAAAGGTACGGGCGTTGAATAAAATGACGGGTGCCACCTAATATGGCCATAACACGAATTTCATCGTGGCTTTGGTTTAATAATAACCTGAGGCTGTTATAGATAATTAAGGCTAACGCTAAGCCAAGTAATATACTGACGCTAAAAAATATGCGTTTACTGAGTGTGGTAAAACGCATCAGGCGCTCGGCCCAAGCGAGATCGAGTTGGACAGATTCTACATGGTCTAACTGTGAGAGCTGCTTGGCTAAGCGGGTGAGTTGATGCTGTTCGACAAAGTGATCTTGAGGTTCGACAACATAAACACCAGGTAATGGATTTTCGGCAAGTGATTTAATGGCCAGTTGAAAGCTGGCAAAGGCTTTAAACTCATCGAGAGCCTCTTTGGGGCCGATGTAGTCAATACGTTTAAGGTTTGGATTTTTTTCTAGTAACTTACCGAGGGCGTTGATGTGTTGATCGGTGGCTTTGGTATGGGTAAAGACAGAAATTTGCGTGGTGCCTGCTAATGAGCTTTGCAATGGGGTGATATTTTTAAGTAATAAAAATAAAATAATTGGTAAGCTTAACCCTAAAGCAATGACGCAATTGGTAATGATAAAACCCCAAGGGTGTTCGGCAAGTTTAGAGAGGCTGAGCTTGCAAGCGACGAGCTGAAACGTTAGCCATTGCCAAGGCGTGTTATTTTTCGGCGGTAATTTGGGGTTTAGCGAGGCTTTTTTCGTCACTGACTAAGGCTCCTTGTTCAAGGTGAAAAATACGCTGTTGATGCTCTTGCACGAGGCTAACATCATGAGTAGCAATGATAATGCTGACACCGGTTTGGCTGAGAGTGTGGAATAACTGCATAATTGTGCGCGCAAGTTCGGGGTCTAAATTCCCTGTAGGCTCGTCTGCAAGAATAATACTTGGCATATTGGCAAGGGTCCTGGCAATATTAATGCGCTGTTGTTCGCCGGCAGACAGCTCGCGTGGCATCAGTTGGCTCTTTTTGGACATGCCCACATGACTTAATGCTGCGCTGACGCGTGTTTTTAATTCTTTATGATTAACGCCCGCCATAATTAAAGGCAAAGCAACATTATGAAACACACTGCGATCGTAAAGTAAAATGGGATCTTGCAAGATCATGCCCAATTTGCGCCGATAAAAGGGCAGGTCTCGCTGTGGAATACGTGCGACATTGCGCTTATCGACGATAATTTCTCCAAGTGTTGGTAACTCTATGCGAGAAATTAATTTTAGTAACGTGCTTTTTCCTGCGCCAGAATGCCCAGTGAGAAAGGCAAGTTCACCTTGATTGAGCTTAAAACTGACGTTATTTAGGCCAACACGCTTACCTGGGTAAATTTTACTGACTTGATGGAATTCAATCATAAGGCCTCCTCAGTTAAGCATGGTAAATAGAGGACCAATGGTCAATTATTAAGCGCCGTGTTTAACGCCTTTCATAAAGAAAAGCTAATAAATTCAAAAAATAGCTTCACATTTGAGTCAGGTTCAGGTACTATTCTGATCCTGAACGGAGGGATGGCAGAGCGGTTGAATGCACCGGTCTTGAAAACCGGCAAGGGTTAATAGCCCTTCCAGGGTTCGAATCCCTGTCCCTCCGCCAGTTTTTTATCACAATTTATTTATCTAATAAATTATCTAAATTTAAAATTCATATTTTATAAAAATATTTTTTTATTTCATCCATAAATAATCAATGATTTTTTCAATAAAAATTCTGTTTATTATAATTTATCATAATAAAAAATATGTGACAGGGGAAGTAAATATAACAACTAGTTTTTATTATTTTAATTTAAGTTTATCTAAGCTTATATGGTGTGTTTTGGTTTAATAATAGAATCATAAAATAACAAGGAAATTATAAAATATGAAATATAGTGAGGTATTTGATGAAATTATTCGTCGTGTGGACCAGCTTGCCGATGAATTGGTAAAGTTAGCCAGTATAACGGGTGATTATCGCACTCGTCGGGTTAACCGCGCTGAGGTTCTAAAGTCTTTGAGCTCTGAGCTTAAAGAAATGAAGAACGAGGATTATTTATCAATTAATGAAGTTAAATCTGAAATAAAAGAGAAATTACATAAATTTGGTGATAAATCAACAAAGGGGTGGATTGGTCCTAAGTTTACTAATCGATTTGGCGAGTTAAATCGAGGTAATCATATCCGGCGGTTTTTTGATGGCGTTCCTTGTGTTCCTCAGGCACTGCAGTATAAAGAACCTAGTATTTATGAGATTCTTGACGCTATCATAGTTAAAAAGCAAAAACAGAGTAAGAATCAGAATTCGAGCGCCTTATTTATACATCAGTTAGTGCAGGAAAAGAGCAATAAGAAGAATGTTGAGCTTGGTAATGTGACAGAGAATACACTGTAAATAAGTTTTGATTAAATTAGCTCTTTTATATGAGGCTAAATGCTTTATAATCTGTAAATATTATTATAATCGAGCTAATAGTAGATGAATATTATAGTAACAGAGCGACTTATCTTGCGTACTTGGCAGGATAGTGATTTTGAAAAGATGTACCAAATTAACCAAGATTCGCATGTAATGGAATTCTTCCCTAATAAAATTAATAGAGCGTTGACCCAAAAATTTATTCTGGCAGCAAATAGCCAGTTTGGTAAATTAGGGTATACCTTTTATGCTGTGGAATTGAAGAAAACTAGGGTGTTTATCGGTTTTATTGGTTTAAGTTTCGTGGAGTTTAATGCGCACTTTTCACCTGCGGTTGAAATTGGTTGGCGTTTGGCCTTTGAGTTTTGGAATCAAGGTTATGCAACCGAAGGTGCATTAGCAGTGTTGCAGCATGGATTTAATAATTTAAATATTAAAAAAATTGTTTCCTTTACAGCTAAAAAAAATATGCGCTCTAGGAAAGTCATGGAAAAAATTGGATTAACATATGATAAAAAAGATGATTTTTATCACCCTAATTTAGATAAACAGCATAAGTTGTGTTTGCATGCTCTCTACCAGTTAAATCAAGCTGATTGACCTTTATATTATATATAGATTGACTGAGAATTCAGTCGGATTTCTGAATAAAGTATTTAATATATTGTTATATTAGGAATTAATAGTTGGACTAAAGTACTGGTGCGGCGTCTCTATGATTTAATATCAATGAGTTGATTAATTATATTTATACTTAATGGCTTATTATCATTAAAAGTGATAGAAATACAGTAATTAATAAAAATTTAATAAAATTTTAA
>LVCQ01000007.1 GCA_001644975.1 Piscirickettsiaceae bacterium NZ-RLO1 | reverse complement strand
ATTATATTCTGATATAACTCAAAGCCTTGAAGCAGCAACAAAGGCTATAAGTGCAGCATTTCCAGCTATTAAAGCAAGACGGCAGGCCATTGAATCAGATTCAGAAGAATCAGATTCATGGTCAGATTCAGAAGATAATTCAGGACCAAAGCAGAATTCAAGCACCTTATTCCAAACGCGCCAAAGTCAAGGCCAACAAACTCAAAACTGCAATGAACTTCAGCACAGCTAAGTAATAAAACTAAATTTAACATTCTAAAAAAGCAGTTCTTTTACAAATATAAAAGAACTGCTTAACATATTTATAAAAACACCACAAAATATATAGATTAATCACTCAAACACTATATGTTACTCTTTATAATCATTAAAAAAACTATAAAAACTTAAATAATTTTATTTAAATTTAAAATAATAAATTTTTACACGAATAAAAAAATATAAAGTTTTAACTTTATTTATAATTGAAATTAAATATTTTTAATATAAATTAAAATTTATAAGCCACTAAAATATATAAATAAAATTTACTTAATCATAACCTTAAAAAACTTTATTAAAAATATAAGACATCGACGATTAATCATTAACATCAGAGAAAACACTGCATTTACCACCCACTAAAGACATAGGAATATAATCTTATGAAATTTATATACCCAGGAATAAATGCGCCTCTAGATACAGCAAAGTCATTATATGACGAAACCACCCAAGGTTATTTCAGCCACAAAGAGTCAGGTAAACCACTCGACCTTGATTTTATTAAGGGTCAGGAGAGTTATTTTGCTCAATGGGATAAAAGAACTGCGTTCACTCGTGAAGAATATCAAGCATTAACGCACCAGCAACGGTTACAGCTCTACAGACTACATACAACACGATGGAATTATACCCTCTCCCTACTTTTGAAAGACCCTGGTGCAGGACCCGACTCGCCTCTTTATGCTGAAAAACAATTCCTACAGAATTTAAATAAAAATGAAGAAATGAGGAAGTTATACGCAGGGTGGTTTATTGAGTATGTTGAAAATAATCAAGAAAAAGTCGATGAAACAGTAGAGGCTTTATTTAAAAAAGAAATGCAGTTAAAGCCAGAGGGTGATTTATCAAAAGAAAAACAAATTGCAGCAAAAATTAGGCTATTTATGGCTAACATGGCTCAATTAAAATCACTACCTATCAATCAATCTGAAAACAAGCAATCTGCCATCAACCAGTATGAAACAAAAGTGATAAGCAGCTTTATTAAACACCAACTAACTGAAGTAGCTGAAGCAGATAAAATAGATCTGGATGCTTTAGAAAAAACATTAAAAAAAGCAGAAGAAAAATGTATTAAATCCTTAAAAAAAGATTCCCTCTCTCAAGTAATTTTAGCGACTTCCAACTTATGCCACCCAACAATTAGTTTAACTGACAACTGGGATCAATTTGAAAGCTCTACTAATCACCAAAAAACATTTCTCCTTCTTCATAACTCAAATATTAATTTAACTGAGTGCTGGAACCAGGTTAAAGGTAGTACTCATCTTCAAAAAGCAGTACTCGCACTTCATGGCGAAAACATCAGCTTAGCTGAGCATTGGGATAAAGTGAAAGGCAACGAACCACTACAAAGAGCCCTCGCTGCCGCTTATGATTATCTCAATACCCAGCGCTCTACCTGGAGTAAAGTTCAACATCGCCACGGCATTGGCCAAACACAGCAGTTTATATGCAAACTAATGGCTGGTGAAAATAAAAACCTAGGTAGTATTCGAGCTGAAATGCAACAATGGCTTCACGGCTATGGTCACTTTGCTCGCCCCTCAAGCTCCCAGCAAGACTCACGATTTAGCTTCACCTACCAATCTGGATTGTTTCCCCAAGCCGCTTCGTCAACCCCTTTCCTTGAAGCAAGCGAGGGTGAACGTGAGGCAATAAAGCACACTATGCTAAACCCCTACTTAACCAAATAAAACGGGAAGCTGACACTTAGTATTCAATCTACACTTAAGTGTCAGCCTAAAAATAGCTTTATAAGCTTTTAATCCCCTGCATCAATCGACTTAAAACGCTCATAACACCTCGTTTATTTAAGTTCACTCATCCCCCCTTGTAAAACTAATCCACTTAAAACTCTCGACCGACTTACACCAGCCCTACGCTATCAATTCGGCTTAAATTGGTTTAACATGCCTTAACGTTTATATGCAAGTTTAGTAATAAAAAATGAAAACCAGTCAATATCTAATCACCACCTTAAAAGAAACCCCTGCTGAGGCTGAACTTATCAGCCACCAATTGATGCTACGTGCCGGTTTAATCCGTCGTCTTGCCTCGGGCCTCTATACTTGGATGCCATTGGGTTTACGTATATTACGTAAAGTTGAGCACATAGTTCGTGAAGAAATGAATAAAGCCGGTGCCATTGAAATGCTGATGACCTGCTCACAACCTGCTGAACTTTGGCAGGAATCTGGTCGCTGGGAAAAGTACGGCGCTGAATTACTCCGTATGAAAGATCGCCATGAACGTGATTTTTGCTTTGGCCCAACCCATGAAGAAGTCATTACTGACTTAGTGCGTCGAGAATTGTCTAGCTATAAAGAACTGCCATTGACCCTCTATCAAATACAGACCAAATTTCGTGATGAGATACGCCCGCGTTTTGGCATCATGCGCTCACGTGAATTTATAATGAAAGACGCCTATTCATTTCACCTCGACCATCAAAGCTTAGAGACAACCTACCAAAATATGTATAAGGCTTATAGCAATATTTTCACTCAATTGGGCCTAAAATACCGTGCGGTGATCGCAGATAACGGCTCAATTGGTGGCTCTGCCTCGCATGAGTTTCATGTGTTGGCCAATGCCGGAGAAGACCTCATTGCCTACAGCGACCAGAGCGATTATGCTGCCAATGTCGAAAAAGCCGTTGCCCTCGCTCCAACTACAGAACGCCCACACGCTGGTGCAGAGCTCACCTTAATTGATACACCCAACCAACGCTCTATTAAAGAAGTCTGTGAGTTGCTCAAGTGCAAACCTACTCAAACAGTAAAAACCTTACTTGTACAAGGCAGTGAAGAAAACACACTTATTGCCCTAGTCATTCGTGGCGATCATGAACTCAATGAAATTAAAGCCGAACACCTAGCCGAAGTTGCCAGCCCATTAACGCTGGCAACAGAGCAACAAGTAATCAGTGCAATGGGTGCTGAAGCAGGATTTATTGGCCCAATCAATAGCCCAGTCCCTGTGATTGTTGATACCGATGCGGCACAACTGGCTGATTTTATTTGTGGTGCTAATCAAAGCGGCAAACATTACCAAGGCGTCAACTGGCAACGTGATGCAAAATATCACGCAATTGCTGACCTGCGTACCGTAGTAGTTGGTGATGCGAGTCCAGATGGTCAAGGCATCTTACAGATGGCTCGCGGCATCGAGGTCGGCCATATCTTCCAGCTTGGCAGTAGTTATTCCCAAGCCATGCAAGCGACTGTTCTTGATGAAGACGGCAAGCAAAAAGTACTAGAAATGGGTTGCTATGGTATCGGTGTTTCAAGAATTATCGCTGCCGCAATTGAACAAAACCATGATGAACAAGGCATTGTTTGGCCCGAGGCCATGGCACCTTTTCAAATCGTTATTATTGGCATTAACTACAATAAATCTGCCGAGGTAAAGCGCGTGGCAGATAATTTATATCAGACCATGCAAGAACAAGGCATCGAGGTCATGCTTGATGATCGTAAGGAACGCCCCGGTGTATTATTTGCTGATGCAGATTTAATTGGTATTCCTCACCGCCTCGTTATCGGTGAGCGTGGCCTTAAAAATAATCAGATTGAATATAAATCACGCGTAACAGGCAACAGTGAAGAGATTCAGCTCGACCAGGCTATACCCTTTATTCAAAGCAAACTAAACTAAAGTCTAAATAAAAAACAGTGCAGCAAAACTCAAAAAACTCGCTGCACTGCTTAACCAGCCACTATTTTATATCATTAGTCACTTGATAAATATCTAGCTTAATTAGTTATTGTGCATGGCAATATTATATATTATTATAAATCTATAAAAATATATTGGAGCTTAGCTATGAATTCATTTGATCACTTGATAAAAGCCACTACGCAACACCTCAGTGAGTTATCAACCTTAACTGCAGAATATGCGCTACAACAGTCACAATACAACCTGGCCTACTATAATTCACTGACACACTGTTATGGTGAATTTTGCAAACAAGCCCATCAACAAAAAGATGCCAACGATTTTTTTAACTCAGGGAGCGCCCTACTCTCGCAATTATCAGCGACCTCAGCAAAATACTTAAGTGAATCTATGATATTAGTTACAACAAAAACCAAAGAAAGCGAAACGTTATTTAACTTTAACTGCCCTTATCATAATGCGACTGAGTCCAATCAAAATAATAAGCCAGCTGAGGCCAAAAAATAGTAACATGCAGTAAAAAATTCAGGGAAATAAACGCTAATTATTTCCCAACTCCAAGAACTTGCAGTATATAAAACATCATCAGCCAGCTTGAAGCTAAGGCAAGTACTGCAACACTTATACTCGCCACCCACCATGCCCGATTAAAGCCTAAAAATGGCGTCAAACGTTTTACCATCGGCATCAGCCAATAAAATAATAAAGATAAAGAAGACGCTCTAGTTTCACATTTTTTATAATAGCGCTGCACTTCAACCGGCAAAGCAAAACGCTCTGCACCGACACGTAATAACTTCACATAACGTGCACTTGGCAATATCGCTTCACTAGACGATACACTCTCTTTTGCCATTAATACGCTCACCAAGTGCTGCTGATGATCCACAGCGGTTGTAACAGATACCGTTATTAGCTGATACATCACCTCATGCCGAGCAATATGATGCCATTCATCATCCGTTAGCTCCACCATCACCCCCCATGCCTGCTCGCCAAGTTCATGATGCAGTAACGCAAATGAGGGCTCTAACCGTGAAGGGCCTTTTAATGAAAAGGCAATTTTGTAATCATTAATATACGCAGAATATCCTTGTTTAATTATTTTTTCATTCGCCATCAAACCACCATAAATAAAGTACTTTTTAGTGAAGTTAGATCGAGATATCGATGTAGATTTATCTCCTTTATTTTTAGCTCCTTGAAAGAGAATATGCTTAGAAAAAACATAAGCAATATAAGGATAAACTCTATAAAAAACAGACCATAGATAATAAAAAATATAAGAAAGCTTGTTTTTTTTGTAATCATTATACTTTACTCCACAGCCACCTATAAAAACAATAGGCAATTTAACCTTATTATATTATTAGAAAATCAATTAAATTAATTTCTAATAACAGGCGGTGGAATAAATAAAATATTTTAAATGCATAGCTAATCTCTAAATTAAGTAATAAATAAAGCTTTAAAAAATAAATTTAAGATTAGCAACAACAGGAATAAAAAAAGCAAACACAAGGAGAGTTAAAAAAATAACTGTTTTTTATCAGCATTTCTCTCTCCTCTTGTATAAATATATGGTGAAATACCAAGCTAATTTCACTATACCTGATCTATTTTATGCTGGCAAGCCTTAGCTGGAAATACTATTAAAATCACAATGCATGTACCCGACCTTTGATTAATAAGTAATATGAAATTATTATAAATAAAATTGAAAATAGACCAAGTATAGACAGATTCAACCAAAAATTTACCTCATGCACATCTAAAATTGCATAGCGAAAGACATTAACCACGTAATAAATTGGATCCATATAACACAGCCAGCGTAATGATTCAGGCAAATGAGAAACAGAGTAAAAAACGCCACCAAGATAAGTTAAAGGCATAATAACAAAGGTCGGAATAATCGTCACATCGTCGAATTTACGCGCAAATACCGCATTAATAAAGCCTCCGGCTGCAAATAACATCGTTGCCAATATAGTCACCAATATAGTTAAACCAATATGATGGACTTTAATCGACGTAAAAAATAACGCAACAATAAGCACTAGAAACCCGACAACAGTCCCACGGGCCACGCCGCCGATAAGGTAGCCTAATAAAATCATGCTAGGCTTCATCGGTGATACCAACATTTCTTCAATAAAGCCTTGAAAGCGCGCACTAAATAAAGATGAGACAACATTATTATAAGCATTTAATAACATCGACATCATCACAAGCCCTGGGATAATATATTGGATATAGCTATAACCCTGCACTTGACCAATTTTATCGCCTAAGATTGTACCGAATATTATAAAGTAAAGTGCCATATTAATGATGGGCGGTAATAAGGTTTGTGGCCAAATTCTAAAACAACGTTCAAGCTCGCGATAAACCAAGCCTTTTAATGCAATCCACTGCAACCCCATATTATTATTCCTCCTTTGCCGTTGCGGTATACTGTAAAAATAACTCTTCTAAGCGATTGTGTTTATTACTAAGACTCATAACCTCAAGACCTAAATCAGAAAGTTGCTCGAAGGCACGGTTTAAGTTTTGCCCAACCTTTACACCAATTTCTAAATTACCATCTTGGTCTACATCGGCAAGATAGCCTTGTATCTCGGGTGTAACCCTTAAAGGTTTAGATAAAGTCACAATAAAATACTCAACATCTAAACTTTGTAAAAGCTTTTTTTTGTCAGTATTTCTGATGATTTTACCTTGATTAATAATAATAATTTGCTTGCATAATTTTTCTGCCTCTTCAAGGTAATGCGTTGTCAGTATAATCGTAATCTTTTCTTTTTCATTAATATCCTTTAGAAATTGCCACATTGATCGTCTCAGTTCGATATCTACACCGGCCGTTGGCTCATCTAAAATCAATAATTTAGGGTGATGAATAAGCGCACGTACAATCATTAAGCGCCGCTTCATCCCTCCAGATAATGTCCGCGCACGTTGGTGACGCTTTTGCCAAAGCCCTAATTTTTTCAAATACATCTCTGCATTTTTTTTGCTTGCTTGCGCTGTATGCCATAATAGGCAGCCTGCACAAGTAAAATATCAATTATTTTTTCAAACATATTAAAATTAAATTCTTGTGGCACCAAACCAACTAAGCGCTTGGCCTCACTTGCCTGAGCATGAATATCATGACCAAAAATTTTAACCTGGCCAGCACTTGCTGGTAGCAACGTCGTTACGATATTAATCGTTGTCGATTTTCCCGCACCATTTGGCCCTAACAACGCACAAAACTCGCCAGCACGTACCTGAAAGTCAATTCCTTGCAATGCCTGAAAACCACCTGCATAGATTTTCGTTAAACCACTGACAGATAATGCACAATCCTGCATAGTTTTCCCCTGTTTATTCTATATTGACTTCATAATAAGCTTAGAAAGCACCGAACAACAACTCAAACTTACAGACAAAACAAAACCAGAAAGAAACGTGAGTGATTTAGATTTAGATTTAACATTGGCATTCTTCTGCGAGCTCTTTACAATAAAGCCTGATAAAAATGACAGTCCCAACCCAAATGAACGTAATAGGCCAATCAATGCTTGATATACAGCGCATTTATTTAAATGTCCCCTTTGCCGAAAAAGACGAAGCAAAACGCTTAGGAGCGCGCTGGGACCCAAGCTCCCGTGCCTGGTATATCCTGCCTCACATTGATACAGCGCCTTTTCAACGCTGGCTAAAAATACAGCCAACACAAGACCAGAGCCAAAACCATATTCAACATCAGCAGATGCACCTTAGCCATTATTTACGCAGCGTTGAGCACGCCGTAGAGCAGAGCTTTGAGCATCCCGAATGGGTGATTTGTACAGTGAGTGATTGGCGCCAAAACCCCAATGGCCACATTTATGCTGAATTTATCGAACAAAATGAGCAATACCAGGTGATCGCAAAATCAACTGCAACCTTATGGTCCAATCAAGTCCAGCAGGTATTAGCGCCTTTTATTCAAGCGACCGGTGCACCCCCAAGCACTGATATGAAGCTGCTTGTGCAAGTTTCTGCACACTTTCATAGCCGTTATGGCTTTAGCTTAAATATTCATGCGCTTGACCCAAATTTCACTCTCGGCGCCCTTGAAGCAAAACTGCATGAAATTCGCTCCACTTTACAAGATGAACACATCTTTGATCATAACCGTACCCTAGTAGCGCCTACAGAATTTACTCACCTTGCTGTGATTTCCTCATCAACAGCTGCAGGTTTAGGTGATTTTCGTCAAGAAGCTGATCGCCTCACTCAAACGGGGCTCTGTCAGTTTGATTACTTTTACGCCACCATGCAGGGCATGCAGACTTGCTCGAGTATTTGTGAACAATTAAATAAAATTAACCAACAATCTGAGCAATATGATGCCATTATTATTATTCGTGGCGGTGGCGCAAAAACCGACTTAGCTGACTTTAATGATATAGCACTCGCTCGCAGTCTTTGTCATAGTCCGCTTCCTATTTTTGTCGGCATTGGTCATGAACGCGACCATACGATCTTAGATGAAATCGCCCAACGCAGTTTTGACACGCCCTCTAAAGTCTCTCACTATATTTTACAAACCATTGTCCATAACGCCTTAAGCGCTTACCAACATGCACAAGATATTCAGCATATTGCCCAACAATATTATCAACACACCTACAGCAATATACATAATCTAAGCAATCAGCTGTGGCAATATTCACTAAAGGCTATACAGATACAGGCTTATCAGCTACAAGAGTACCAAGCAAATATTCACTACCACAGTAAACAAATCATTGACCAATACCACTATTCAATCAACCATTACCAACAGCAAGTGTATAACAGCCGCTATACTCTGACACAGTATCAAGCTCAGCTTAACCAACACTATCAGTTCATCATTCATCGCGGCCAAGAATCTATCAGCCAAACTGAGAACCTATCAAAATCGCTAACTCAATTTATTTTAGGCTTAGGGCCAGAAAAAACCTTGCAACGAGGCTTTAGCTATATCACCAGCGCTGATCAATATATTACCAATATGTCGCAAGCAAAAAATCAAACCCAGTTAAATATCCACTTCCAAGATGGCACACTCAGCGTGCAACAGACACAGCCATCATATGTGAAACCTGAAACCTAAACCGAAATCATCATCCGTTTTAAAGTAATTTTGAAGTAATCAGAGTCAGGAGTAATCACCATGAGCAAAGCCAACAGCAAAAAATTCCAAGATAACTACATGATCTTAAAAGATGTCGCCGAACACTTACGCACACAGACAGAACCTGATATTGACGAGTTGATCCCCATGATTAAACGTGCCTCACAGGCCTACCAAACCTGCAAACAGCGCTTAGAAGCTGTGCGTAACGAGCTTGAAAAGTATCAAGATATTTTTCAAGCAGACAATGATAAAAATACAAGTGATTTATAAATATTAATAATGCGGTGGGCGCTCGTATGCAGGATCAATCATGCTAGCAGGTTGGTCTACATCCTGAGCTGCCAACTTAGTTTTTAGCTGTATTAAAGCCTGTGTTAATTGCTCTAGCTGCGCCTGCTGTTGAATAATCACCTGATTTAATTGGTTTATCATATCTTCTTGAAAAACAAACTTCGTTTCTAGCTCAATTAAACGCTCATCTAAACTCATTTACAGCACTCTCTGTTGTTCTAGCAATTTTAAACTTATCCAGTAAATTCTTGATTGGATTTTGTGCTCATCATAATATATTTTTAGAGTAAGGTTAAATTTAAAGGAGGTTTTCATTATCGACAGTTACGACTATCAGACATTTAGCAGCTATTATCGAGAAATAGCATAGGGGATTGCAATGGCGAAACGGAAAAATCGTCAACTCGACGATGAAATCTGTGCACTAAACTCAAAGCCGAATCTTCGTTCACCTCACTATCTTAAGCAGATTAAAGCCTTAACTCACTCGCAAGAATCGTTATTCAAAGCTTGGAATAGTGGCAATGAAGTCATGATTGCTCACGGCTCTGCCGGAACCGGGAAAACATATTTAGCAACCTACCTTGCACTTAAAGCCTTGCTTGAGTATGACAGCCCTTACTCACGCATTGCCTTTTTCCGCTCCACCGTGCCAGCACGCGAGCAAGGCTATCTCAAAGGGGACCTCGAAGATAAAGAAGCACCTTATAAACAGGTCTTTATTGATGCGGTTAACGAGCTACTGGATATGAAAAACCCATGGTCTACCTATAGCAAATACGGTTTGCTTGAGTTTTACTCAACATCGTTTCAGCGTGGAACAAACTACCATGATACATTGCTCATCGTCGATGAATGTCAAAACATGGGCTTAGAAGAGCTGGATATGATTATGACCCGTGTTGGTAATCATAGCCGCATTATCTTCTGTGGTGATACTGAGCAAGATGATTTACGCTACCGACACTCAGATAGCTCTGGCTTTTGTGATTTTATTCATATCATCAATCAGATGCAACGTAGCCAAATCATTGAGTTTACTATTGAAGATATCGTTAGAAGTCACATTGTCAAAGATTATCTGTACGCCAAAAGTGGTGCTTACAAAGGGCAAACACCACCACCGAAAAAAACAGCGAAAGAAGATAATCTCATTCATTATCCGTTTACGCCAACAACTTAAACTTGAAAGTTTAACCTTTGTTATCAGGGCCGTGAGAGCAAATCAAGCTCTCACTTTCCTGGAACATCACCCCAAAGAATCTTATGCAATTGCAATTGAAAACGCACATCAAGCTGATCAGTTAATATCCAATCAGCCAACTCAGTACCTTTAAGCTGCTCATAAGAAGGTGAAAACAACACCTCACACAATGAGGTTAGATCATACTGATTAACACAAGCCACTGCCCAATCATAATCTTGACGATTACAGATCACAAACTTAATCTGGTCGTGTCCTGTTATATAATCAAAATTTTCATAACGATTACGCTGATGCTCACCTGAACCGGGTGTTTTAATGTCCACGACTTTCATAACACGTACATCAATTTCTTCAATAGGCAAAGCACCACTGGTCTCTATAGACACCTCATAGCCTAAATCACACAACCTACGCATCAGCTCAAATACATTCGGTTGGGCCAACGGCTCTCCACCCGAAACAGTAACATGACGCACCTGATAGGCTTGGACTTTAATGATAATTTGATCTAGCGATAAGCGCTCACCCCCAGTAAAAGCATAAGCGGAATCACAGTAGGTACAACGCAGTGGGCAGCCGGTTAAACGAATAAACACCGTCGGCAAACCAACCGTGCGCGTCTCTCCTTGCAATGAATAAAATAATTCATTAATACGTAAAGAATCTTTATTCACACTTAACTACTTAATTGCTTTAACTGTTCTTTGGCTAAACGCGCTGATTTAGTATCAGGGAATTCTTTCACGACCTTCATAAACATCTCTTTAGCATGTTCAGCATCACCATTAGCAACATAAATTGTTCCCAGATGATAAGCTGCACTCGGTGCTTTATCCGAGTGAGGATAAGATTTGATGATTTTACGCAGTGCCACCATCGCTTTATCTGGCATGCCTTCAATAATATAAATCTCACCCAGCCAAAAATATGCACTGACTGTGTAAGGTCCTTTAGGATACAGCTTTAAAAAACGCTCAAACGCTTCAACCGCATCTGAATATTTACGCTCACTCAACAGCTGATAGGCCGCCTGATAAGCATAACGCTCCTTCGCATTAATAGCAGCCACACCTTGATTTTGACCATGATGACCATCTATTTCAGCTGCTGATACCGCCTGTCCATGTACCATGGCAGAAGACGCTTCTTGAGACTGAGGTTTAACCGCACTGCCCTCTAAAACCAACATACGGCTATCCATATTATTGAACATCACTTGCAGCTCTTTCTTTAGCTCACTGATTTTATAATTTTTCTCATCCAGCTCCCCTTGCAAACGATCCACACGCTGCTGTAAATACTGCAATTGGCTCCGCACGGGTAATAGCAAGCTCATTTGGTTATTGATCTTAGTTAATTGTTGCTCAACCGTTAGAGCAGGTGCTACCTCTTGCTTAGTGCTGATATGCATATCATTATTAGGTTGAGATGGTGAAGCATCAGCTCCAGCCTGC
Organism: Piscirickettsiaceae bacterium NZ-RLO1; assembly: GCA_001644975.1. Classification (GTDB taxonomy): domain Bacteria; phylum Pseudomonadota; class Gammaproteobacteria; order Piscirickettsiales; family Piscirickettsiaceae; genus Piscirickettsia. Next base: position 33,101 of record LVCQ01000007.1, on the reverse strand, counting down.
ACTGACGCTTGAGACGCCCCAGAGGAGTAGGAATACTCTTGACTGGTAGCAGGCGTCACCCCTGCAACTACATTTTCCACAGGGGCGGCAGCAAAAGATGAGCTTATTATTAACAAACCACCACACACACTTACAACAAGCCTCAAGCTCATATTTACTCCTACAAACAACACAATTTAACTTTAACTTTAACCTTGGTTACAACCTTTTGAGTTCATGTTGTAATTAAAGATAACACGACGATCTTTCTGGTAGTCCGCTTCCGCTGTTCCACCCGGCACGGCCAAGCATTCTTTGCCATAGCTTAATGTGCTTACCTGCTGAGATCCAACACCCGCACTTAATAACGCATCTTTTATTGAGTTCGCCCGCTTTTGCCCCAAGTTTAAGTTATATTGACTACTACCGCGTGGATCAGTATAACCTTCTAATAATACCTTCTGTTTAGGATGTTTCAAGAGGTAATCAACATTGCTTTGAACAATATCGTGGTCTGTCTTACCAACCGAGTACTGATCAAAACCAAAGTACACCACTCGTTTAGCCATCACCGCATTTGGCCCTGACGCCATTCCACCTTGTGCAGCCGCACCGCCTTGCTGCCCCCAACTTTCACCATTAAACTGATCATCGTACTGCCCTAAACCCTGTGACTTTACATCAGAGCCAGCAGCCTGGTGATGATAAGCACTACCATCACCATAAGGTCCAGGGCCCTGCTCATTGCCTCCATATTGATCCGCTGTCGAAGCACAGCCTGCAAGTAGTCCAATTGATGCACCCACAGTAAGCAGGCTCAATGTTTTAAATGGGCTGAATTTGATCGTCATTTTAATCCCCCTAAGTTTGGTTATTATATTCACCACTACGATGAGAAAGGTCCCCAGGCTGGAGCACGTACATAGCCATTACCCGATGGCAAATTCAAATGCACTCGACCATCCAACGACACCTCAGCAAGCATTGTATTCCCTCCACGATCCTTAGTATATAAAATCATTTGTCCATTCGGTGCGACCGTCGGTGATTCATCATTATAGCCATGAGTCAAAATACGAAACTCACCTGTCGCTAAGTTTAAATACGCAATATTAAACCGTGTCTGTCCATCTGCAATCACTTGATGCATCATCACAACGCCTTGGCCATTAGGCAAGAACCTTGCATCTGCATTATAATTCCCTTGATAAGTCAAACGTACGATCTGTCGTGTTGAAAAATCATATTGATAAATCTGCGGACTCCCACCACGATTAGACGTAAAAATTAGACTCTTCGCATCAGGCGACCATGCCGGAGAGGTATTAATCGCATAACCACGGGTAATCTGCTTTCTTTTCCCCGTATTTAAATTAATCACATAAATATTCGTCTCAGCACTACCGGCTTTGCTTAAGGCCAGGGCGAGACGCGAGCCATCTGGAGACCAGGCTGGCGCGCTATTAATCCCTTCTACACTCGAAATTTTACGACGCTTACCACTAACCAAGTCAGAAATCCAAATTGACATAGTTTTATCTTCAAACGACACGTAGGCTAAATACTGACCATTCGGTGACCATGTTGGTGCCATAATCGGCTGTGACTGTTTTAATAACGTACGAGGATTGTAACCATCTGCATCAGCAACCAATAATTGATAAGCAGTACGCTCACGATCAAGCTGTACATAAGCAATGCGTGTTGCAAATACACCTTGCTTCCCTGTCAGGGCATGATAAATCAAGTCACTGATATGATTTGCCAGCATACGCATTTGACCCGGGCGAATATTTTTATAACGCTCACCAATAATTTGCTGACTCGTCAATTGCCCAAATACACTTAACAAACGAAAAGATACATTATAGCGTCCTGCTTCAGTCAATTGCACTTGACCAACTAATAATGATTCCGCCCCTGTTTTTTTCCATGTAGAAATATTCACTTCGGCTGGGTTCACATACAAACTCGGCATCTTCGTGCGCTCTAATACCGAAAACAACCCACTGGTTTGTAGGTTCTGCCGAACCAAGCCCGCAACCCCCTCTGATAAGCCTTGAATATTTAAGTGGCCATTATCTGAGTTAGAAAAATCAGCAATAGCAACAGGAATAGGCCGATCAACCCCTTGAGTAACTTTTAAAGTTAATGTGGCATAGGCTGGAGCAAATAAAAATAAACTCGATAAAACCAGCCATAATCGCGAAATAAACCACTGTATAGATCGTCTAACCACTCTCCCCTCCACAACTTAAATTTAAGCTAAAACCAGAATTAACACTTTCAAGCTAGCGCTTAACTCACTCCTTGAGGAGTAAAGTGAAATTGAAAACTTAAAAAGCGCTGAGCAACTTCTTTATCCGTCGGCATCGGCAAACGCCCAGCGCTTAATACCGCAAGTTTTGCCTGACGATCAAAAATGGCATTGCCACTTGATTTAACAATTTTTACTGACAGAATATCACCCGCCACATCCACATTCACCTGAATTAAAGCATTTAAACTCGGATCAATATTGGCTTGATTCCAATGACGACTAATCTCAGTCACAATCAGGCCCGAATACTTTTCAAACTCAGACTGTACATATTGCTGTCGCGCCGTCCGCGCTGCAGCGACTCTGGCATTTTCTGCCAATTGATTTGCAATATTCGATTGAGCATTCGCTCGCAAACGCGCCAATGCTTGTTGACGCCGCTTCTCTGCTGCAACTTCAGCTTCCCGCTTGACCTTTGCAGCAGCTTCACGTTGTTTTTCCTCCAAAGCTTGCCGTTGGCGCAGTTGTTCTTGCTCACGTTTTTTTTCTAACGCTTGCTGACGCGCTTGCTCAGCTTGGTGCTTTTTTGCTAATTCACGCTTTTTTTTTCAGCTAACGCCTTTTCAACTTTAAGCTTTTCTTGCTTTAACGCATTAATTTGCTTCGCTAAAATCGCTTTATTTTTTGCTGCTTGCAATGCCGCTTGCTTCTCTGCCGCTTTTGCCTTAGCTAATTTTTTTTCAGCCTGATCTTGCTCAGCTTTAGCTGCTGCAACTTTTTTTAATACCTGCTCACGCTGTTCTGCTGCCAAGGCATTTTGTTTTTTTAACTGCAAAAGCATTTGTTCAGTTTTCTTACGTTCTTGCCGTGTCTGTGATAACTGCTGATCAAGCTGTTCTTTTTCTTTTCTTGTCTTTGACACTTTCGCATCATGCGCCTGATTCATAGCCAAAATCGCTTGATCCACAGCATTTGGGCTGATCATTGCAGCCTTCACTACGGTCGCTTCAGTGCCAGCGAAGTGAGTTATTGTTTCAGGTGCCTGTACCGCCACCGCAAAACCCGCCAAAACCACCGCATGAATGCACAATGACTTTAAAAAAGATAGGTTATAACCATCCCTTTGTGCCATAATTAGGCTCTCTTCTGTTGACGCGCGTTATCTGTCATCAAACCAATGCTGCCCGCACCTGCACCTTGTGCGATCACCATCGCCTGTACTACCTTACCATAATCAACACCTTGGTCTGCACGCACATAGACCGTCGTCGATTTTGTCCGCACAAGCGATGCTTTAATCCACACAGCCAACTGCTCAGCAGATAAAACCTGCTTATTATCCGGTGTCATATTCATATAATAATCGCCCTTTTGATCAACACTGATAACAATCGGCTTAAATTTTGATGGCGGAATCTTATTTGCCGTGGCTTTTGGCAAGTCCACTTTCACCCCTTGAGAAAGCATCGGTGCTGCGATCATAAAAACAATTAATAACACCAAGCTAACATCAATGTAGGGAACAACATTAATATCTGCCATCAAACGGCGACGCTGCCTAGCCATACACGGCCCTTCCTCTTGCTTTTAACTCTAAACTACTCTTCTGGCGCTTCATTATCATTTTTCTTTAATCGCGCATAAGCCTCACGATGTAAAATACTCGCAAACTCTTCTTGAAAATTATCATAATGACTAAGTAAACGGTCCACCCGATTAGTAAAACGATTATAACCAATCACCGCTGGAATAGCCGCAAATAAACCAATTGCCGTCGCAACCAATGCTTCAGAGATTCCCGGTGCAACCATTGATAAAGTCGCCTGTTCAACAGCGCCCAGTGCTTGGAATGAACTCATAATTCCCCATACTGTACCAAATAAACCGATATAAGGGCTAACAGATCCTATCGTCGCTAAAATAGGCAAATGGTTTTCGAGTTTATCGGTTTCTTTCGATAAAGCGATGCGCATTGCCCGATTTGTCCCTTCCATAATGGCATCTGCCGCAATATTTTCTTGACGCGACAACCGAGCAAATTCCTGAAAACCAGATTTAAAGATGCTGGCTAAACCATCGCTTGCTACCTCAGTGCGCATCCGGTCATACAACTGACCTAAATCAATCCCCGACCAAAATTCACTTTCAAATATTCGTAAACGCTTTGTTGCACGCCTTAAGAAGAAAGCACGTTGAAAAATAAAAGTCCATGATAAAATCGATGCAAGCAACAAAATAATTAAGACAGCTTGCACAATGACACTGGCATGTAAAAATAATTCAATAAAATTCGTCTGATCCACCCGATCACTCCCAACTAAAAGGTTTTAATCAGTTATAATATAACTTTAATTTATTTTTATCGCTGCAAATTTAATTTGCCTATTTTTTTAATTTCTTTCACTTTTTCAAAGATTAACTTATATCTGGCGCCAGGCCAAGATAATGTGCAGCATGTGATGTCGTCACTCGCCCACGGGGGGTACGCATCATCAAGCCCATTTGAATCAAATAAGGCTCTAAGACATCTTCTATCGTATCACGTGATTCACCAATCGCTGCGGCTAAGCTATCCACACCCACAGGCCCACCTTCAAATTTAACAAAAATAGCATTGAGTAATTTACGATCCATCAAATCTAAACCTTGTTCATCAATATCCAATATTTTCAATGCCTTGTCTGCCATCTGGGCATTAACTTGCACAACACCATCAAAATCTGCAAAGTCACGCACCCGACGCAACAATCGATTAGCAATCCGAGGCGTGCCACGCGAACGTTTAGCGATTTCATAAGCCCCACTGTTGTCCAAGTTAATACCCAACACCCGAGCAGAACGTAAAATAATACATGTTAAATCTTCTATCGAATAAAATTCTAAACGCTGGGTAATACCAAAACGATCTCGCAACGGCGAAGTTAACAAGCCAGCACGCGTCGTCGCCCCAACTAAAGTAAACGGCGGTAAATCAAGCTTAATAGAGCGAGCAGCAGGACCTTCACCAATCATAATATCAATTTGATAATCCTCCATTGCCGGGTACAACACTTCTTCAATCGCCGGGCTTAAACGGTGAATTTCATCAATAAATAACACATCATTTTCTTCTAAATTCGTCAATAATGCGGCTAAATCCCCTGCTTTATCAATTACAGGCCCCGAGGTTTGCTTAATATTGACCTCCAGCTCATTAGCTATAATATGAGCTAATGTTGTTTTTCCTAAACCCGGTGGACCAAATAATAGCGTATGATCCAATGCCTCTTGACGTTTGCGCGCTGCATGAATAAATACCTGCATCTGCTCACAGACCGCAGGCTGCCCTTGGTAATCACACAGAAGTTTCGGACGCATTGCACGGTCGACAGTCGGTTCATCCTCTTGATGCTCTAACACCGTCACGATACGATCATGCTCAACCATACGACACCTTATTTTTTATTTTAAAACCATCATCATGAAACAATATTAATAGGATTCATAATATTAATCAGTATAACTTAACTGCTCTTTAACGCTAAACGAATAACATCCTCACACGTTAAACCTTCTTTATAAACCATGGTTGCCATTTTTACTGCTTCTGGGTCTTTATAACCTAAGGCTGTCAACGCACTAATTGCATCACTTAAAACCGGTAATGTTGCACTTGATTCATTTATGCTATTTATTTTAATGGCTCTATCTAGATAATCAAACTGGCTAAGCTTATCTTTTAGCTCAATCACTAAACGTTCAGCAGTTTTTTTGCCTACGCCCGGCAAACGAGTTAACGCTGCAACATCTTGCAAGGTCACCGCTTGAATAAAGTCTGATACACCCATCGTCGATAAAATTACCATGGCGAGCTTTGGCCCCACACCATTGGCTTTTAATAACACACGAAACAATGCCTTAGCAGAGCGTTCTTCAAAGCCATATAGACTATGGGCATCTTCACGAATAATTAAATGCGTATACAAGGTAATTCTCTGACCAACTTCACCGCACCGGCTGAGGATTGAAGCAGGGACAAAGACTTCATAACCGACACCGCCAACATCAATCATCAAATAATCTAAAGAAACATCAACAATCGTTCCCGTCAACTGTCCAATCATTCGCGTATACGCCCTTTTACTAGTTTATTACCTTTTTGAATATGCCTTAGGCCCTGCTGCATTTGTGCATGACAAATCGCTATAGCTAAAGCATCTGCAGCATCTTGAGAAGGTACCTTACTTAATTTCAATAAGGCACTGACCATCTGTTGCACTTGATTTTTATCTGCTGCTCCAAAGCCAACCACACTCCGTTTCACTTGACGCGCAGAATATTCACACACGGATAAAGTCGACTCGGCAGCCGCTAAAATTGCAGCACCCCGTGCATGACCGAGTTTTAATGCTGAGTCAATATTACGCCCGACAAACACTTTTTCAATGCCCACTTGTGTCGGCTGATAAAGCCGGATCACTTCTTGGATTCCTTGAAAAATAGTCTGCAACCGTTCAGCCAAGCTGACGGTTCCCATGCGAATGCAGCCACTAGCCAAATATTCACAACGATGCTGCTTAAAACGAATGACACCAAAACCAGTCACTCGCGAACCAGGGTCAATCCCTAAAATAACAGTCATAAGCGAATGTCACGACAAGTAATAATTAGTCTAGCTCCGTGCTTGGATATAATGAATTGCTTGCTCAAGGCGTGCAACCACGCGCTCTCGACCAATCATTTTTAGGGTGATATCAATCGCTGGTGTTCCAGCACCCCCTGTAATTGCTGTACGTAAAGGTAAGGCCACTTTCCCCATCTTTAAATCCAGCTCAAGCGCTGTCTTTTCTATGGCCTGTTGTAAACTTGCTTCATCCCAGTCACATAGTGAAAATTCATGTTTTAATTTTTCTAATGCAGCGAGTGCTACCGGTCGTAAATTTTTCTTGGCTGTTTTTTCATCCAGTTCAACATCATTTTCATAGAAAAGGCGAGAGCTTTCGACCATTTCAACTAAGGTTTTTACCCGCTCACGCTGCACTTTAACTAATAGTTCAAGTTCAGGTCCTTGACTAAGATTTAAATTGCAAAACGCTGCCATTTCTTTAAAGTCAGCGATAATCCGCACTAATGGCAACGTTTTTAAATAATGTTGATTTAACCAAAGTAACTTATCCATATTAAACGTTGATGCGGCTTTATTAATATTTTTAGCATCAAATGATTGGATTAATTCATCCATGGAAAAAATTTCCTGATCACCATGTGACCACCCCAAACGTACCAGGTAATTAAGTAGCGCCTCAGGCAAAAAACCATCCGTTTTATATTGCATCACGCTCACTGCACCATGACGTTTAGACAAGCGCTTACCATCTTCACCTAAAATCATCGGCACATGACCAAACGCTGGAATCTTCGCCCCTAGCGCATGAAAAATATTGATTTGCCTTGGGGTATTATTAATATGATCATCACCACGAATGACATGGGTCATCGCCATATCCATATCATCAACCACCACTGTAAAATTATACGTCGGGGTACCATCGCTACGAGCAATAATTAAATCATCAAGCTCACGATTTCTCACTTCAATACGCCCACGCACAAAGTCATCAAAAATTACCGATCCTTCTGTAGGATTTTTAAAGCGAACGACAAAAGACTGCTGGTTTTCTTCAGCCTGCTGATGATCTCGCTGAGCTAAATGACGGCAACAACCATCGTAACGTGGTTTTTGTTTATTCGCCATCTGCTCTTCACGCAATGCTTCTAAACGCTCTTTAGAGCAATAACACTTATACGCCTTGCCTTCAGCAAGTAATTGCTGAATAACTTCACAATAGCGCTGCATACGCTGCATCTGATAAAACGGGCCTTCGTCCCAGTGTAAACCCAGCCAGTGCATGCCTGCTAAAATAGCATCCACAGACGCTTGGCTAGAACGTTCCAAATCAGTATCTTCAATCCGTAGCACAAAACTGCCACCTGATTTCTTAGCATATAACCATGAATAAAGTGCAGTACGTGCACCACCAATATGTAAATATCCTGTTGGGCTTGGAGCAAAACGCGTGCGAACCTGGCTCATATCTTATTTAACCTAATCTAACTTACTAAAATTAATTTAATTTAAACTCAAAACTCATCCATCAGCGGCCCATTCTAACAACTCATGTACTATTGCCCAACTTTTTTTGCATCGCCTTGTTGAAAGTATCTAGCTAAGTACTCCTCAAACGGGACCTGCTCGGCCTGCTCTATGCCCTCAAATTCTATTAGTGATCGCTTAGCAAGATCATCAAAACGCTGAAAATCAGCTGGATTAGTGGCTTGCTGTTGCCAGTAATCCTGGTGCTTGCACGCATATTTCAGCATAAATTCAGTATAATTTATTCCTGATGCTAAAAACTCATCCAGTAATCTTGCTGATGGTATCAAATTTATATCAGCTAGTTTTTTATAGTTAGCATTTAAAGCAGTTAAATAACTCCCAGCCTGAGCCTGTTCTGCGTCTAAGCGTTCAGCTAACGGTAATAACGCTTCAAATAGCCCCTCGGCTGCATCTTGCAATGACACTTGCCTACCTTGAATTGCCAACATCAAACCCGGCTTGCGACCATATTCTGCCACTTGCTGCAAACAGAACTCTGCATCAGCCAACTCAGCAGCACTGAGCATAGGACTATCTTCTAACAAACAAAACAATAAAAATAAATCAACAAACTCAAGTTCTCCCGCTTCAAAACCCAAGGGCTCAAACGGGTTTAAATCCAAAGCACGCAGTTCAATATAGCACACACCTTTTTCTAATAAACTCGCGACAGGACGTTTACAACGCTCTGCCGGCTGCTTTGGCCGCATCGGGCTGTAATACTCGTTTTCGATCTGCAATAAGGCATCATTTAACTGAGTATAATGTCTCTGCCCTGCCTTATCTTTGGTGCAAATACCCAACTTAGAAAAAGGTGCATAAGGCGTACGTGTCGCCTGTAAAATACTACTCGCATATTCTTCCACACTGTTATATGAAATATGCATTAGGTGCTTACCCTTGTTTTGATAACCTAAGCGACTTAAGCGCAAAGACGTCGCATAAGGTCCAATGTAATCCTGTCCTTGTGCCTGTAGAAAATCAAAAGATTCATTAACTGACCTTCCGCTGGCCATAGGCGAAGCACCAAATAGATAAGGCAACAACCAACCATAACGGAAAAAATTACGCACCAACCCCATATAACGCTGATTCGTATATTCGGCCAAAGAACAGGATTTACCGTCATAGTGCCACAACGACTCAAGCAACGCTTTAGAAAATGAGATATTATAATGGATTCCGGCAATCATTTGCATGGTTTTGCCATAACGCTCAGCAAGACCCTGACGATAAATCTGTTTCATCTTACCCGAGTTATTTTTACCATAATAAGCGAGTCGAATATCGCTCTCATTAAGGCAACTTGGCATACTTGCCGGCCAAAACAGCTCATCTTTGTTTAAGCGGGCATAACAAAATTGACTGATTGTGGAAATATCTTGCTTTAACTGACTTAAGCTTGCAACAGCGGGTGTAACCACCTCCACTAGACTCTCTGAAAAATCAGTCGTCACCCATGGATTTGTTAAAGCAGAACCTAACGCTCTTGGGTGATCCGTCAATGCAATATAGCCACGGCTATCGATACGCATATTCTCTTTTTCAAGACCTCGATAAATCAGTCCTAATGACTTTAAATCAGCTTTATCGATCACTTGCTGCATTTTTTTATACACTGACAAAATTCCTCAGCTTTGCTTTATTTTATCTTTCAATATGGACTTTAGACATTAAAAATTACATGAGGCCCGATCGCTTCTTTGTAAAAAATTAGGATAACAAAGATTGATCGAAGAACAAGAGATAGAGCTAAAACAATAATGAAAATTATCTCAACTAATTCAACTTATTACCTTGATAGTATTGATGAATAAGACAGGCTGAACCAATACCCACCCAAGCTCCTAACCACACATCACTCAAATAGTGATCCAGGTGCACCAAGCGACTAAGCATCACAATAACACCAATCAACAGTGCAGGAATCACTGTCCACCGCCAATAGTAAACGAGTGGTGTTAACCCTGCAAATGCAGCCAAACTGTGCCCAGAAGGTGTAGAGTTTAAATCATGATGCATTGAAAAAAAATGAAAACCATACAGTTGGTGCTGAAAAAACTCAACTGGCCGATAGCGCGCCAAACCATATTTTAATAAAAGCCCAACCACTACAGCCAAAACAATGCTAAATGCAACTTCACGTACACAGCCCCGTGCACGTTGAAAACGCCTTGGTATCACCACCACAGCAACCGTTGCCACAATAGCAAGCATCAACCAATGTTCAGGGCTAAACACAGTACTCACTAAACCTGCCAATGCGTAAAAGCCCTCGCCATGTGCTTTAAAAAACAACGCAACAGGTAAATCTAACCAACAATAACTCATTCCGTAAACAATAACTATAAAGGCAATCCAAACAATTGCACTGCGCCTTGTAACAAAAATGGTCATGATACCCTCTAAATATAATGCACTCTAAAACGCATAACGCCCTGATTAACCAGGGCGCCTTACTAAAAACAACAAAATAATTATTGAATATTCGTCTTTACCTGATTTTCAGCAGCCGTTATAGCCACAGCAACTTTCGTCTCAACTTGGCGAATACTCTCAATAGAATGACTGATTGCCGCTTGACTTCCTTTGAGCCTTTCCTGCCATTGCAATGGCGAGCGACCTTGATGCAGCTTTTCTACCACCTTAGCAATCACATTTTCAGTGCTATTCTCATCATTAGCAATCGTTTCAACTTGCTTAATCTCAGCGATTGATGATGCAGCCGCAGACAGCGCAGAACGCCAAGGCTCCAGACGATGTGTACCGACATTCGCATGGTGATACGAAGAGGGCACAGCACTATCTATCACCCCTGAATTGACCACTGCCGTCTCAACCTGTGACTCCAGCTTCGTGAAATCAGGACGTTTAGCACGAACAATTTTTTCCATCACTGCTGCTTGCTCAACTACGACTTCCTCTACTTTCTGAGCAGACGTGGTCGCCCCACCAGTCGTCGTCACCTTCGCCTCAACAGATGAAGATAATGCGGATGAGGGTTGCTCTACAGCAGCTTTTACAGACACCGGCTCCACAGCCGCTTTCACCTCAACTATGGCTTCAGTACGCTGTGTTGTCGCCGCTTTTTTACTCACATCTTTATCCACATCAGTAGCAGATTTTACTGACTTACGCTGCTGCGAAGCTGATGATGACTTGCCGCCTGTCGACTTTCTCCGTGCATCTGTCGTCTTATTTGAATTTGAGCGGTTATTACTACGCTCATGTGACTCGCCTGAAGAAGCTAAGTTACCTTTTGCTGCTGTACCACCTTCATTGCGACGGTGGCGACCACCGCCACTTTGGCCTTTACTCGGTGCTGCAGCAAGCTGTCCGCCGCCTTGACTGCGACGCCCCGAACCACCGCCGGTGCTTCCTTGACGCTTATTTCGATCCCGCCCTTCTGAACTAGAAGAGGAAGATGGAGAATGCGCCTTCACTGGCCGAATTGGTTCTACCGTTGCAGTCGTATCTTCACTCGCCTGAGCATTGTGATTATGGCTGGCTCCTGAGAGATATTGCCACAGCTTATTTAATAAACCACGCTTAGGTGACGCGCCATAACTTAAATCTTTTACTACAGGTTCTTCGTACTTAACCGCAGCTTTCGTTAAGTCCTCAGCAGATTGTACTTGGCTGACTAAACTATAACTTGCCGCATCTTCACGTGCCTGATCAGAAACACTCATCACCTGATAGTGCGGGGTTTGCAAGTTAATATTTGGAATTAGCAACAGACTCACACGATGGCGTTTTTCGATCTGTGCCAAAATACCACGTTTTTCATTCAATAAGAAAGTCGCAACTTCCACAGGTAACTGCGCCTGAATTTGACCCTGCTGACCCTTCATCGCTTCTTCTTCAAGTAATCTCATCACCGCCAGCGCAAGCGATTCAATGCCGCGAATATAACCATGACCACTACAACGCGGACAAACATGCTGACTTGACTCGCCTAAAGCTGGACGCAAGCGTTGCCTTGACATCTCCAATAAGCCAAAGCGTGAAATACGCCCAGTCTGCACACGCGCCCTGTCCATTTTCAAAGCATCACGCAAGCAGTTTTCCACATCACGTTGATGGCGTGGCTGTACCATGTCAATAAAGTCAATAACAACCAGACCGCCTAAGTCACGCAAGCGCAACTGACGGGCAACTTCCTCAGCAGCTTCAATATTGGTATTAAAAGCAGTCTCTTCAATATCGCCACCTTTGGTCGCTCGCGCCGAGTTAATATCAATAGAGATCATTGCCTCAGTATGATCAATGACAATCGCGCCGCCCGAAGGTAAACGCACTTCACGCTCAAACGCGCTTTCTATCTGTCCTTCGATATTAAATCGACTAAATAATGGCACCGGATCTTGATAGTGTTTTAAGCAATTTAAATAATCAGGGCGTAATTGCTTTAAATGGTGCGCAATGCGATCATACACATCACGGTCATCAACAACAATTTCATTCACTCCTGGACGTAAATAATCACGAATCGCCCGCAGAACAACATCGCTTTCACGATAAATGAGCGAGGGGGCTGCAATGCGTGCAAATCCTGCGCGAATTGCCTGCCATTGCTTTTGCAAAATGCTTAAGTCCCATTGAATTTCTTCAAGGTTTTTGCCTATGCCTGCCGTACGAATGATTAAACCCATATCATTTGGCAAGTTAAGCTGTTCTAAAATTTGCTTAAGCTCCTCACGCTCTTCGCCATCGATACGACGTGAAATGCCGCCAGCACGCGGATTATTTGGCATCAATACTAAATAACAACCGGCCAAAGTAATATAAGTACTTAACGCCGCACCCTTCGTGCCACGCTCTTCTTTGTCAATCTGAACAAGAACTTCTTGGCCTTCGCGCACTGCATCACGGATATGAACACGGCCACGCTTATCGGTATTGGCTGTCGTGTCATAGTATTCAGGAGCAATCTCCTTTAGGGGCAAAAAACCATGGCGGCTTGCACCATACTCTACAAATGCAGCTTCTAGACTTGGCTCGATACGGGTCACTCGTCCTTTATATACGCTCGCTTTTTTTTGCTCGTATCCTGCTGTTTCGATATCTAAGTCATATAGATGCTGCCCATCGACCATTGCCACCCGCAACTCTTCTGGCTGCGAAGCATTAATGAGCATTCTTTTCATAATCTAATTTTATATCCTCTAAATAAAACTCTTTTTTAACTCTAACTGCAATCTACAATTATCAACTGTCAAATAGCCACTAGCAAAGTTCATTCCTCTTAATTATTAATTAAGACTGATAGGGCCTTTGCAGCTTCGCTCTACCTAATTCACACTCTAGATAAATAAGCATTACATTATAAGCGTTGCTTATTTGTGCTTCACCTCTTGCCATTAACCCTGTTCACTACTGACGACCAATCTTAAGTGCTATCTATAAAGTAAACACTTTAATTAAGTACCATGTTGCTGAAGTGTATTCGCTTAACAAAAAATTCCTCAGCTATATTAAACACATATTGTGAAATACCCAAAAATTTTTAAGGCTCACGATAAGTGGTGATCCGTGAACAGGCCCAAATACATAACGCCTTGAGCACCAAGCTGGTATACTAGCATAAATTATGAGCAAATTATATGATTAACTTTGAGCACAAAAAGCATGAATACCGCTGTTTTTATTAAAATAGAGACCGATCAAGTCGGCCGCCGTATCGACAATTTTCTTCTTCTTCAACTTAAAGGCGTCCCCAAAACCCATGTTTACCGTATTTTGAGAAAAGGTGAAGTGCGTGTTAATAAAAAACGCATCAAAGCTCACTATCGTCTGGAAGAAGGAGACATTATTCGCATTCCCCCTATCCGCACCGCCGAACGCTCACCTGCACGACCACTGAACATAAACTCAATTAACCACTTAGAAAGCGCTATTCTTTTTGAGGATGATGATCTATTAATCATTAATAAGCCAAGTAAAATGCCCGTTCATGGTGGCAGCGGTCTAAGTTATGGCATTATTGAGGCCTTAAGGCAATTACGCCCTAACGCTCATTTTCTAGAGCTCGTACACCGTCTTGACCGTGAAACTTCAGGTTGCCTAATAATTGCTAAAAAACGCCGCACCCTTAAAGCGTTACATGAGCAATTTCAAAATAATCAGGTGTCAAAGCACTATCATGCCTTAGTCAGTGGACATTGGCCTAAACGTTGCCAACAGATTACTTTACCTTTAAAAAAATATACACGTCACTCCGGCGAGCGCATTGTCCGCGTCCACCAAGAAGAAGGCAAAGCCTCTCAAACTTACTTCAAATGCCTAGAATACTTTAAACAAGCCAGTCTTATCGAAGCACGTCCAAAAACTGGCCGCACCCACCAAATTCGTGTACACACACAGTCTCAAGGCCACGCAATTTTAGGTGATGACAAATATACCGGACATGAAGAAAATAACTGGGCAAAACAACAATTAAACCTTAATAGACTGTTCTTACATGCAATCTCTTTGCAGTTCACCCACCCTACCAGCCAAAAAAACTTTATGGTTACAGCCCCTTACCCCAAAGAACTAAATAATTGCCTAAAACGCCTAAAACACTTAGAGCAGTTGCAATCATAAATAACAAAATTCAGAGCCCATCGATTTTGTAGCATTCAACTATAATGAAATAAGAACTTAGAACTTCGCCAGACCTCGCAGGAGGAAGAGAAGTGGACAAAGCGTACACTGTACTTACAGTCGACGACTCAAAAACCATTCATGGGATCGCCAAAAATCTACTGAGTGGTTCGGAGTTCGATATTATCGATGTTGCCCATAATGGCAATGATGGTGTTGAGAAATATAAAAAATTAAAGCCTAATTTTGTCCTGATGGATATCGTCATGCCAGAACTAGACGGCATGTCTGCACTGAAAAAGATCATAGATTTTGACCCCCATGCTCAAGTTGTCATGGCCACTTCCATGGGGCAAGAAGATACTGTTGAACAAGCAATTACCATCGGTGCGAAAGGCTATTTACTCAAGCCTTACGATAAAGAAAGCGTCCTCGTTGTTCTTAGAACTTTGACGAAATTATAAAAGTTATATCATTAGGGGAAGATATCATGGCGGCAAACTTCTTTGGACAATGGTTACTAGAAAGAGGGCTAATCACGCCAGAAGCTCTCATTGATGCAGTCGAATATCAGAAAAAGCATAATATTTCTCTTGGTGAGGTCGCCATAGAAAAAAGCTGGCTTACAGAGAATCAAGTCGCTTCAATTAATGCAGAGCAACAGCGTTCTGACCGTAAGTTTGGAGAAATTGCAACTGATTTAAAGCTCATTAATGATGAACAAGTTCAAGAGCTCCTCAACACACAAAAAGCACGCCGTATTTTTTTTGGTGAAGCTTTGCTCGCCCTTGGGCACATCCAACAAGACGTTTTAGATAAAGAAGTTCAAGCACACAAAAAAGCGCAAGAAGAGCATGAAGAACTATTAAAAGCTAACCTAGATAACATTCCTGAAGCGATTGCCGTCAAAGCTATGCTCGATCATACCCTTAAAATGTTTTTACGCATTGCGCGCGAAATGGTTAAAATCACTGGAGTAAGCACCGAGACCAAAGCAATTTCTACAGACCAAAATCACTATACATTTACTCAAGAAATCACCGGAGAGAAAAACTTCTATTATGCGCTTACCATGCCCGAAGCACTCGTAATCAATGTCGCAGGCAAACTGCTAATGGATGATAGCCATAACGAAATCACTCCACTTAGCCTCGACGCTGCATCTGAGTATGTCAATATAATCATCGGCCATGGCTGCGGTAAACTTGGCACTTTAGACTGTATGGTGCATGCAAACCCACCATTTTCATACAAAAAGTCAGAAGAAAAGAATCCGGATTGCAAACATCAAGTCACCGTTGAACTTACGTCAGCACATGGTGACCTAATGGTTGAATTTTTATTTAAGAAGTAGTGGTCGTCACCTGACGTCGAGGCCCTCGATTTGTCATAACAGGCTTACCTTGCGATGAGTTACGGCCCATTTCTTTTTGCACCCGCATCAATTCCTCACGATAAAACTTCAGTTCACGCTCAGATTCTTGCTTTGCTTCACGTGCATGCGCCTTAAGTTGATTAATCGTCTGATCGGAGGCCATACGCAAATCTAAAATCCGCTGTCCTATCTGCTCTTTAATCACATTAACGTATTCTTTTGCTTCTCTGGCCAACATTTCAAAAGCTTGACGTCGAATACGCTCTTTATTTACTGCAGAATTTAAGCGACGAAACTGAATTTTAAGTGCCTCATGCTCCCGTTTTAACACTTCTAACTCAGAGTCACCCTCTACAGACCTAAATTGCTCATTCGTAATCGCAGGTAACTCATACTCTTCATCAGCAAAACACAACTGCAGTTCTTCATCAACAGCAACAGAAGCTGCAATCGCAGATGCCTCAGTACTCTCAACGCCAATATCACTATCTACTTTTAACTCTTCTGAAGATGCATTAGATATATCTGCCACCTCTTCTTTTATCTGAGGCGCATCTACATTATCATCTAACTCAACAACACCCCCAGCTTCTTGCACTTGGCGCTTCCAATCCTTCAAATAACGACTAATCGTTGTGCTACTTCCTCGCCCCCCCAAAGCTTCGCGAACGCGATTAATTGTTGGCTTTTCACCAGCCGCTAAAACACGATTAGCAGCTTCTGTTATTTCATCATATGTTAAACCCGGACGAGGCATAAAATACCTAACTCCCTTAAACAAAAAAAGAAGAATATTGCACTATTTTAAAGTATCGTATCAAAGATCTATAATTTAGTGTAACAAAGAAACGTGCGCTTTTACTCTAATAGCATTATCTTACGCATAAAAATACCGTTCCATTATACTAAGAAGCCTCCACATGTCAAAGTAAAACTCACAAAGAAAAGCAAATTCGCCTTCGTTCTAGATAAAACGAAACAAATGAATAAATCAATGAATAATCATATATAAATTAATAGACTATAAAATCAACCAAAAAATAATTAATCTTGCTGATGAGTTTTATATCGCTTAATCGCAGGGTGATTTAAGTGCTGCTGAGGTTGAGCTTTTTGAACTACTTTTTTAGACTGTGTTATTTTTTTTGATGCCATTGGTGAGTTTAATGGCTGGGTAGACATAAGCTCAAGTAATTCTGCCTCTGTATCTGTTAAATCAAACCCTTCAGCAAGCTCTTTTTTCCCCATCCCCAGAGCCGCAAGCTTAGCTGCTTGTCGGTACAAGTTTTCTTCTTTTTCTGGAAAAGCATCATGACCGAGCTCTTTATACAAGTCCCGCCCTAAGTAACGCTCCAATAAAGCTAAACGT
Organism: Piscirickettsiaceae bacterium NZ-RLO1; assembly: GCA_001644975.1. Classification (GTDB taxonomy): domain Bacteria; phylum Pseudomonadota; class Gammaproteobacteria; order Piscirickettsiales; family Piscirickettsiaceae; genus Piscirickettsia. Next base: position 15,394 of record LVCQ01000007.1, on the reverse strand, counting down.
TGACCTATGCCAATACTACTGCTCATAAACACATGACAATGCCCTTGTAGCTCACACAACTGCTGTCGATAATGCTTTATACTTCGCCATAAATAGCATAAAACACCGAGCAACAGCAGCAATACAGCCAAAAAACTTCCTTGAATCATCAAGCCCATCATTCGTTCGTTACACTACTCAATAAAGACACACCTGCGCATCAGCGATCAAGCTCAGTTTGCACTACAGCTCACCAAGCTTAAGCATTTTCCCCTGCGCTACTACTATTCATCTCTTCCCACTCTTCATCACTTAGCAGCTTGTTCAAATCCACTAAGATCAGTAATTCATCTTCGCGATTTGATACCCCTTGAATAAACCTTGCACTTTCTTCATTACCAACACTCGGTGCCGTTTCAATCTCAGAGGCACGTAAGTACACTACCTCAGCAACGCTATCAACAAGAATACCAATCACCTGCTTTTCTGCTTCAATAATCACAATACGGGTATTATCCGTTGTTTCTTGTGATTCCAAACCAAAACGCTTACGTGTATCAATCACGGTCACCACATTACCACGTAGATTAATAATACCAATCACATAACCAGGTGCTCCCGGTACAGGTGCAATTTCTGTATGACGCAAAACTTCTTGAACCTGCATTACATTAATACCGTAAGTTTCTTCCGCTAACCGAAAAGTAACCCACTGTAATACTGGATCTTTATCTTCTTTTGCCCCATCAAATGGGTCTTTTTCTGAAGCGCTATCACTCATATCTCGCTCTCTTTTCTAACCGCTCCCTATCCCTTAGATTGTAGTCTACTTTATCGATAAACCTCGGGACTCGGCATTTAAAAATTTTACTAACTGCTCTGGATCAATTAACCCACACATTTTATCAACCACCACACCTGCTAACCACGGCCGTTTAGGGTCTTTATTATGCCAGTTTACATCATCACTTTTTAAAAACTCAGAAAACCCCAAGCTATTACACACAATCCCCCATGAACTTCCCTCAAGCGCTAATACAAACTCATGCTGTAAACCTATGCCTGTCTGATTTTCCTTGTCCAAAGGCTGGGCATCTTCAGGCAACAGCCAGCGCATCACATCAAGAACATGAATATTTCTCTCCATAAACTTCATCATGCCAAGAAACCAGTCCGCTTGACCAAAAATAGCCTTAACTCGATGTTCTTGTAGAGCATAAATCTGATTTAAACCAGCTAATGGCATAATCAACTGTAAACCTTGCACCATAAACGACACACACTGAAATTCCTGCCTTGCCCATATAGGCACCACTGAATCAAATTCAGTAGAAGCCACATCAAGCTCATTTCCAGCTGTAATAACTGCTGTTTCAATCTCTTCAAGAACTTCGGGTAAAGTGCCAGACAAAACATCAAGATCAGCCTCAATAACAGCCAAGGCAACCGCATCATCAACGTCAATCTCTTCAATCGAGACATCAAGCTCCTGCACCTGAGGTAAAGGCATTACAATTGCAGGCTCAACTACAGTAAGATCAGCGACCTTATTATCATCCTGGAAAACAAAAGACTGACTATCAGTCACAACTTCAAAAGGTTTAGCCTTCTCCAACTCCAAGTCTTCTTTTTTCACTGAGTTAACACCCAACAATGCATCAAAATAACCACTAAGGGCTTGGCCTTCTTCCAGAATTTCTGCAGAATCATCATCTATCATACAAATACTCCAGGATCACTCATTACAGGCTGGGCCATCCCAGATCCAGCTCCACTCTCTAATAAATAATCTAAAAACTGCTGATAAACATACAAGCCACGACTTTGTGGATAAAGCTGAGAGATCGGAACCCCCTTTTGACTTGCCTCACGCAATTTTGTATCAACAGGCACAGGAAGCCGCCACAACCACTTTTTATACTGCTCTTCAAGAATTTTTAAACTCCCCAATGCTGCTGAAGTTCTTCGATCAAACATTGTTGGTAATATAACAGTAGAAAAATTAAAGCTTTTTGTTTTTTTCACCATTGCCAATGTATCGATCATGCGCTCTAATCCCTTAAGAGCAAGAAACTCAGTTTGAGCCGGAATAATCACTTTCTCACACGCTGCCAACGCATTAACCATTAATACGCCCAAAATAGGCGGGCAATCAATAATGACATAATCATAACGCGCTCGGAGTTTTTTCAAGGCCTTTGTTATTAATAAGCCCATTCCCTCTTGAGCACCTAACTGACGATCAAGCGTTGCCAATGTAATCGACGCAGGAATAAGCCATAAATCGGCAAAATTTGTCCTTTTGATAATTTGATCACCCAGCACTGCGGACATCCGCCCTTTCTGCAAAAAAAGCTCATAAGCGCCTTTTTCCACTTTATCCGGACTGTACCCCAAATAACTTGTTAATGAACCATGCGGGTCTAAATCTAGCAATAATACCCGTTTACCTTGCCTCGCTAAAAGACCTCCCAAAGTCACCGCGGTTGTCGTTTTACCTACCCCTCCTTTTTGATTTGCAACCGTCCAAATTTTCATAGATCCCTCATCGAGTGCATACTCATATATGCTCACTAACATTAAGCTAAGTGCTAAATACTAATGAGTCTTAGGCAACTTGCATGCCAAAAACTTAAGATATGCTACTAAAACCTAAACTTAAAATTTAAACCTAAATATTGGAACAGCGCTATTTTCATCTCATCTATAATTGCATCAAAACCACTATCTAGTTTGTTTTTTTATGAATTTAACGCATTAATTAAAGTATCAAGTGTATTAAAAATATACACAATACGTTGCAGCATTGGCATCAATTTTGCAACAAAGTTCTTAAGCAAAAGGAGGTGCGCCATGAAGCAACATAGCCCAACAATGGATGAACTCTATCGCCATTGCTGTACTTTACTAAAGCAAATTGAAAAAAAACAGCAACAAGAAGATTACACGGAGGTCAGACTACTCGGACTTGCTCTTGACGCCATAGCTGAAGAAATGGATGAAAAAAGTAGCGAGTATCATTAAATTTTTGTAAGCACACTCATAGGCGGGCTCCCCCGCCATTTTTTTGTCAGCACCAAAAAAGTGTCAATCCTTTGACTCACTTAGACTTAAGACAGTATTATACTGTTGCGCAATCACTCAATATAACAACCAGATATAACAAATTTAAAAAATCATTTACCATATTTCTTTTTAATAATTTTCATATAACGGCGCTTGCGATTAACCTGTCGTTCAGTTAAGTCATTTTTTTTGCCAGCAAAAGGATTTTCCCCAGTTTTAAACTCCAGACGAATCGGAGTCCCCATTAGTTTAATTTCTTTTCTAAACTGATGAACTAAATAACGGCGATACGCCTCCGGCAAACTGGTGGTTTGATTACCATGAATCACAATTACAGGTGGGTTATGACCACCGCAGTGAGCAAAACGCAGCTTAATACGACGCCCCTTGACTAAAGGTGGCGCATGCATCTGGGTAGATTTTTGCAAAATCTGTGTAAGTTGATTCGCTGATAAAATCCGTGTTGCCGAATCATATGCCTCATCAACAGAAGCAAATAAATCACCCACAGCCGTCCCGTGCAATGCCGAAATAAAGTGAATACGCACATAATCGGTAAAGGTCAGCTTCCGCGAGAGCTCGATTTTAATATAATCTCGCACCTCAGACTCTAAGCCATCCCACTTATTAACCGCAATAACAATGGACTTTCCCGCATCCACAGCAAACCCCAATAAGCTTAAATCCTGATCGACAATACCGGCTTGCGCATCAAACATCATCACTACCACATGCGCCGCCTCTATGGCCTGTAGTGTTTTAATAATTGAAAATTTTTCAACAACATCTTTTACATTTTTACGACGCCGCACACCGGCAGTATCTATGAGCGTATACTCCTTGCCATTTTTTTGCATTGGAATAAAAATACTATCCCGCGTTGTACCAGGCTCATCAAAAGCCACAACACGCTCTTCACCTAGCAACCGATTAGTCAATGTCGACTTGCCTACATTAGGCCGGCCTACCAACGCTACTTTCACCCCTAATGTTTTTTCTTCTTCTATTTCTTTAAAAAAATCAAGATCAAAACTTTCTAATGCTGATTCAATTAAACTTAAGACACCACGACCATGAGAGGCCGCAATTGTATACACATCTGCGTAACCTAAGGCATAAAACTCAGCACTGGCCGCCATCGCATCAATGCCATCAGTTTTATTAACAACCAAATATACTTTTTTATGAATCTCACGCAAATTTTGCGCAATCTCCTCATCAACACTCGTCATCCCAGCACGACCATCAACTAGAAGCAAGACTACATCCGCTTCCAGTGCCGCTTGCCAAGACTGCGCAAGCATTTTTTGATCAATCTGGCCGTCATGTTCACCAACTCCACCAGTATCGATAACAATAAAAGGCTTTTCTCCTAAACAGCCTTCGCCATATTGGCGATCACGCGTCACCCCCGGCTGGTCATGAACCAAGGCATCACGACTTTTAGTCAGACGATTAAATAATGTTGATTTACCCACATTTGGGCGACCGACAAGGGCCACAACAGGCAGCATAATAAAACCTCTTTCAAAAACAAAAATGACTGATAAGAGTCAGTCATCTCCTCTATATTTCACACACTTTATAGCTAGCTAGTGATACTTACACAGCTACAGCTATATATAATTAAACTTTTGAGCCTCGCACAGCGACTAAGCGCCCAGAAGCATCCATCACATAAACTATACTTCCATCAACAACAGGCTGACCGACAATTGCCCGTGATCCCACGCTCATTCGACCAACTAACTGACCTGTTTCCAGCGAAAACCAATGCACAAATCCTTTATAATCACCAACAACAACATAATGGCCGGCAATTGCAGGTGCTGTTGGCCCACGCCCTAATAGATTAGAATCAACCCAAACGGCTTTACCTGTTTGGCGATCTAAGGCCCAAAGCGCTCCATTGTTCGCTGTTACAATCACTTTATTTTGACTGACCGCTAAGCCACTAAAAGAGCCAATTTTATGCTTCCACAGCATTCTACCCGACTGCAAACTCACTGCCACCGTACGGTTTTTAACACTAGACACATAAACAGTACCGTCCTTAACAACCGGAGTCGCATCCACATCAACGATTTGAGCAACTTCAGACGCGCCACTCGGTACCGCCACCTGATATTGCCAGAGCAAATCTCCAGTTTGGCGACCCAGTGCAACCACTTGGCCATTATCACTACCAATAACTACTTGTTGACCGGCAATGACAGGAACACTTGAACGCTCCATCGTCATCGGTGGATTAAGCAAAGGGTCATAACGCCACAGCTGATGACCATCCACAGCACGTAAAGCAATCACTGCACCGGATTTAGTATGAATAACAACCAGCCCTTTTGCAGCTGCAGGTGCTGCAATCACCAATGAGCCCAGTGGTTTTTGCCATTGAATTTGCCCAGTTTTTTTATTTAAAGCAAAGACCGTCCCTTCTGCAGTCACTACATAGACAGATTCAGGACCTACAACTGGCGATGCGGTAAGCAATTGCTTTAAGTTCACTTGCCAGTTTGTTTGACCCGCTAAATTAAAAGACTTAACCAGACCTTTATAGTCCACAGCATATAAACTTCGACCAGCTTGTGTGACATTAAGATGCCAATTCTCTGCAGCCTGATATTGCCAATAACCTTCATCACCAAAACTTAAAACCGCCTTTGCAGTAGTACCACTCCCTTCACCCACCTGAGCTTGCCAATGTTCTAATACAGCAACCTTGGGTTTAAATATTTTTAACGGTGCAGGCGCTATTGTATTGTCTTTATAGCTGCTACAGCCTGCCAAAACAACAGCAAGCAATCCAAACCCAGTAACTACTACTTTTTTCCAGTGCTTCACCGATATCTCCCAATTATTTTTTCGCATGTGCTGCAGACTCAATCCGAGTGCCGGCTTTAGTTTCAGTTTGCATAGGCAAATTATTAACTTTCATTTGGACAACCGATTGCAAGGCTGAAGCATCATTGGCTAATAGTTTTTCTGCCTTTTGAAAGTCACTTTTAGCTTGTTGACTATTCCCACTCGCTTGATAAGCCTCTGCAAGAACATAGTGATACATCCCTTGATAAGCATTTGCACTAGCCAAATATTTAGCGCCTTCACCTTCTTTTTGGTCTTTTGATAATAATGGTGTTAACAAATCAATAGCAGATTGGTATTGCTGCTGAGCAATCAAAACACGCGCTAAGCGTATCGTAATCAACCCTGCCAGAGCGGTTGTTTTGTTTTCTTTTAAAGCCCACTCCAGTGCCGCTTGCGCTTTTGGCAGTTCCTTTTTCGCTATATAGGCCTTAGACATAAATAACGACGCTAAAATTGCATAAGGTGTTTTTGTATACTGATTACGCAAAGCAGTCGCCACAGCTAATGCCTCAGTCGGCTTATTCTCAGCAATCTGTTTTAATAACCGTTCATATTGTGTAGAGGCCTCAGCCTTATAATTATTTCCCCGATATACTGAATATTGCCAACCACCCGCAACGGCTAAAGCAATAATCACAATAACAGCAATAACACCAACAATTTGCTTGGTTATTTTTTGGGTGCGATCAGACTGCTGAGTATCTAGTTGTGCATCCACTATTTACACCTCTTTTATTTTAATAGTGTTTCTATTGTTGTCATAAGCTCGCCTTGTGCACAGGACACTTGCTCACGCGGCTCACGTAAAAATTTAATCGTAACACACTCTTTTGCTAGCTCATCTTCACCAACAATTAAAGCTAACTGCGCCATCGACTTATCTGCTTTTTTAAACTGGCTTTTCAAGCTTCCTTGATCACCATGACTTAAAATACGCAAATCCGGCAACTGGCTACGTAGCCCTTCTGCTAATACTACCACTTGCGCCATCTCTCTTTTCCCTGTTGCAATACAGTAAATATGCGGTGATACCAACACTGCCGGCTTTTTCCCTAATGTCTCAATAAGTAATAACAAGCGCTCTATGCCTAAACCAAACCCCACTGCAGACGTTGGTTTACCGCCAAATTGCTCAACCAAACCATCATAACGCCCACCCGCACAGATCGTCGCTTGCGCTCCCAGGCGATCAGTCATCCACTCAAAGACAGTGCGAGAATAGTAATCTAAGCCACGCACCAAGCATGGATTAACTTGATAAGATAACCCTGCAACGGCCAATAATTCTTTTAAGCGCTCAAAGTGTGCAAGAGACTCTTCACCAAGATAATCTAATAAGCGCGGTGCAGCCGCAATCATCTCCTGCATCAGCGGGTTTTTACTATCTAAAATCCTCAATGGGTTTTTCGCTAAACGATGCTGGCTATCTTCATCAAGAGCAGCTTGATTTTCTTTTAAATAGTTCACCAATGCCACTTTATGAGCTAAGCGCTCCGCAGGCGTACCCAGTGAATTAATATGCAGGGTCAGCTGATCAAAAACCCCAACACGTTTAAATAAATGTGCACTTAACAAAATCACCTCAGCATCGAGTTCTGCTTGGCAATAACCAAACACTTCAACACCAAACTGATGAAACTGGCGATAACGCCCCTTTTGGGGGCGTTCATAACGAAACATCGGCCCTAAATACCATAGTTTTTGCTGTTGATTATACAGTAGGCCATGCTGTAGTGCTGCCCGCACACAACTAGCCGTTCCTTCAGGCCTTAAGGTAATACTGTCACCACCTTTATCCTCAAACGTGTACATTTCTTTTTCAACAACATCCGTCGCTTCACCAATACTACGCACAAAAAGATCAGTTTTTTCAACGATAGGGAAACGAATTTCTTGATACCCATAAGCATTCACCGTATCGCGTATAGCCGCTTCTAGCCACTGCCAATACGCTGATTCTGTCGGCAAGATGTCATTCATCCCACGAATTGCCTGGATACCTTTAGCCATTTTTCACCTCAAACACTTTTACTGCCCGCTATCATAACAAATAAAACAAGTTAAAACCTAATACTATCAATTCACACCACTTCAATTTCTTAAGCTCAGTCAGCGTGTAGATTCAGTCTCATAATGCGCCTGTTGCCATGCTTTAAAGCCACCAATCATTGACTCCACATGCAGATAGCCCATGCGCTGTAAATTCTCAGCTGCCAATGCAGAACGATAGCCACCACCACAATATAAAACAATATGGGTGTTCACATCAGGAATAAGCCTTTCGATATCCCGCTCAATAATCCCTTTACTCAATACACGTGCCCCTTTAATTTTTCCAGCACTCACTTCATCTGACTCGCGCACATCAATCAGCTGAAAATCAACGTGCTCATTGATATAATCACACACATTCTCAATAGAAACCTCAGACACAGAACTACGCACTTGCTCAACCAACGTTAAAAATGCAGAAGAGTGTTTCATCGTACTATCTCCTTTCAATTAATCTATTTATTCAATTATTTTAATAAAATTTAATATAAAACATATAACTGTAATATAGCTATGACTGTTCTTGCTCTTGAGCTTGGGGTGGCACTTTTAGTATCTTATATTGTGCAGCCATGGCCTCATTACTATGAAGCCGTTGCTCTAATTGCGCTTTTTCAGCCGCTTGTTGTTCAGCCAGGCTAGGCTTTGCAAAAGGCGCTAATTGGTTTGCAGATTGATCATTTTTTTCGAACTTACTGTCGTCGCCGGGCTTAATTGACTAATTTGGTTTTTATACCAAAGAAAAGCCACTGTGATAACAATAATCAAAATCAACAGATTCAGCCCCAAACTCAATACACTACGACCTTTTCTACCCGGGTCTGTTTGACGCACTTCACTTTGCATAACCAACCCCTCAAACGACTGCTCTTGGCAATGTGCAGATATTTTTTCATGTGGTGATAATAAACGCTCTGCATGCTGGCTTTTGCGTGCAGATAACCTAGGCCGTTCTGATTGCTTGAAATTTTTTGTATTGTTAATGCTGAGTGCTGATTCGGGTGCCCTCGTAGGGAGTTTAACATCACCCTTCTGGCTAATAATATTATTACGCTGATGATTAACTGCACTTTTAACCCCTACAGTTAAATCTGTCACTGGCTTTTTATCACCAGGGGCCGCCGCTAGATCAACAACGCCTCCCTGACGATAAATAGCAACCACTGCGTTAGCATCTAAATCAAGCAGACTCGCATAATTCGTCAGATATTCAATGATAAAGTGTTCTGGCAAGTTAAATTGTTTAAAGTCGTTGTGCTCAAATAGCATCAGTATTTGCGGCTGGATATGAAGCTGCCGTGCCGCTTGCTCTCGTGTTAAGTTTTTATTGCAACGAGCGCGCTGTAAAAGCTCACCTAAATTAAGCTCTGTCTTTCTCTTCACTTCATCAGACATAATTTAACCACCTTGAACGACCTAGCCATCTTTAATAAATAAAACTAAAAATATAGTATTAACGTTTACCTGGCTAATCAGACCCAGACTTCACCTGCAGCTGCTGCAATAAGCGTTGTGCATTTCTATCATCAGGCTGCGCTAATAAATAGCGTTTTAATAATACCAAGGTCTGTTGGTCCTGTCCTTGTTGATTTGAAATTTTAATCAATGCCCAGCGCACCCTATCATTATGCGGAGCCAACTGTAACCCCTGCATTAAATAATGCTGTGCAGACTTTAATTCATCGATTTTTAGCGCACACAGACCTGCATTCTCATAACTACCTGCACGATCTAAATACTCTATATGCTCGGCCGCTGCCAATAAATAACGCAGCGACTTATCCACCTGTCCCTGTCGGCATAAAAATGCACCATAATTATTTAATACTTTAGGATCATCAGGCGCAATATTCAGCGCAGTTAAATACTCTTGCTGCGCATTGTCAAATTCTCCAACAATTTCTAAATAATACGCAAAAGCATAGTGCACTTCAGCACGATGAGGATCCAGCTTAATCGCCTTACTTAGTTTATACTGCGCTCGCCTAAGGTCCCCTGCTTTTAAATAAGCAAGCCCCAATTGCACATTATAGTGCGCCGCTTGCGATTTATCTGGCTTTACCGTGCTCACTCCATACAATGACTCTGACTGATGTAACACCGTCGTCTGTTGAGTGCAACTCGTTAAACTTAATAAATTAGTAAAAATAAAAATTAAAGCAAGACAACGGCGCGCCGTCACACCACCTCCTGCTGTTTAACCTGTAAGCGTTCACGACGACGTGTTTTATCAGTAAAATCACCCGCCAATTGCCCACACGCTGCGTCAATATCATCACCACGTGTTTTTCTGACCGTGACAATAAATTCCTTTTCTAGCAGATAGTTTTGAAACCGTACAATCCGATTACGGCTAGAACGCTGATAACGCGTCCCTGGAAACGGGTTAAATGGAATCAAATTAATCTTACAAGGCAATGTTTTTAACACCTCAGCAAGCTCTTTAGCATGCTCTAAACTATCATTGACTTCCTGCAACATCACATATTCTATTGTCACTTTGGCATGAGGACGTCCATGAATATAATTCTCACAGGCTTTTAATAGCTCAGCAATAGGGTATTTTTTATTAATAGGTACAATTTGATTACGCAACTCATCATTCGGCGCATGTAAAGACACCGCTAATGCGGCATCACTATGCTTTTTCATTTCATACAACGCAGGAACAACTCCTGAGGTACTTAAAGTGACACGACGCTTTGATAGACCATAGGCATAATCATCCATCATTAAACTCATCGCGCTCATCACCGCATCAAAATTTAATAAGGGCTCGCCCATTCCCATCATCACCACATTCGTTAACACACGCTGATCCGGTAACTTTTGCACATCAATATTTTTTTCTAAAGCATGTTTGGCCACCCATACTTGACCAATAATTTCATTCACACTCAAATTACGGTTAAAACCCTGAGTGGCCGTCGAACAAAACGTACAATTTAACGCACAGCCCACCTGAGATGACACACACAAGGTCCCTCGCTTACCTTCTGGAATAAAAACAGTCTCAATACAGTTACCCTCTGGCAATTGAATCAACCATTTACGTGTGCCATCAGCTGAGACTTTATCAAACACCACTTTGGGCGCGACTATTTCAGCACTCTCGTGCAAACGTCCACGCAAGGCCTTACTTAAGTCAGTCATTTCATCAAAATTAACCACACCACGCTGATGAATCCACTGCAATACTTGACGAGCGCGAAATGGCTTCTCACCGATGCTCTGAAAGAACTGTTGTAGACCGACTCGATCTAAATTTAATAAATTCACTTTTTGCGTTGTTACAGCAGTCGCTTGCATGATCTCACTCTAAAAATCTATCTATTACGTTACAAATGAAAAATAAGGCCAAATAAAATAAATAAAGCCCAGAAGCATTATACATCCCTCTGGGCTGAGTTTATTAAAACTCAAAAATTATATGACTCACTTATCGAGTACGTGCACAAACTTTCCCATCAAAGAAAAAGTTAATCTCTTGTGCTGCAGTCTCAATTGCATCAGAACCGTGCACCGCATTCTCATCGATACTCTCGGCAAAATCAGCACGAATCGTGCCCGCTACTGCATCAGCTGGATTCGTCGCTCCCATAATATCACGATGAATCAGAACTGCATTTTCACCTTCAAGCACTTGCACCATAACAGGGCCTGAAGTCATAAACTCAACCAAAGCACCAAAAAATGGACGTGCTTTATGAACGGCATAAAACTCACCCGCTTCTTCTTCAGTTAAATGCGTCATCTTCGCCGCAACCACTTTCAAGCCTGCTTTCTCAAAACGTGCGTAAATCTCACCAATCACATTTTTGGCAACGGCATCAGGCTTAATGATTGAAAGTGTACGTTCTATTGCCATGCTTAGGCTCCTTACTTTATTTAGATTAAAACGATATTACGGCGCTATTGTCGCAAATAACACCTTATTAGTGAAGGTATTCATTAAAGATAATTCTATAAGGCTAATTGTCGATGCAGCTGCTTTAACGCATTTTCAACCAAAACCGCCTTAGAAATATCTTTATTACCAAGAGAAAAATATGCTACAAGCTGCTTAGAATCTAGCGTATTTAGCAACTCCAAAGCCCCCTCATGCAATTGCTCACTCACATAAGCACAGCTAGCAATCAGCACAGGACTCCCTTGTGCCAAAAAGCGTATTGCTGTCACGTGCTTACTATCATGTTGAAGACTCAACACGAAACAGTCTGCTTCAGGCCGCCCCAAATAAACTTTTACAGTATTACTGCTCTCAACAAGCTCACCAACAAACTGATCTTGCTGTAAATAATATAAAATAGCCTTATTCAACATAACGCCCCCAAGGCAGCAAAGCTGGGTCAGCCCCTACCTCTTGTGCTTGCCAGGTGGGTGATAGTTTACGCAAATGGGTTAACGCACGGCCAACTTGCTCAATCACCTGCTCGACTTCAACAAGCGTACTATAGCGCCCAAGTGAAAATCGCAGTGTGCTATGAGCTCGCTCAGCCGGCATGCCGATCGCCGCTAACACATGAGAAATTTCAACAGTGGTCGAATTACACGCAGAACCTTGACTTACTGCCAGTTCAGGCAGGCAAGCCAATAAAGATTCCCCATCCACACCAGCAAAGCTTACACTCAGGATACCTGGCGCCTGCATCAATGCCCCTTGGCCATTCCAATGCACTTGATCATATTGACTTAAACCTTGCCATAACTGCTCACGAAGTGCCATTATTCTTTGCGGCTCTTCATTAAATGTTTCTTCTGCCAACTCGCAGGCCCGACCAAAACCAACAATCTGATGAGTTGCCAGCGTTCCTGAGCGTAAACCCAATTCATGACCACCACCGTGTTGCTGGGCATGCAGACGTACTTTAGGGCGGCGACGCACAAATAAGGCACCCACACCTTTTGGACCGTAGCACTTATGGGCGGAAAATGACATTAAATCAACAGGTAACTCAGTTAAATTTATCGGTAACTTTCCGAGCGCCTGCACAGCATCAACATGAAAGATTGCCCCGTGTGCTTTTACGATGGTGCCCAATGTCACTAAGTCATGAGCGACACCGAGCTCATTATTGACATGCATTAATGACACAAGAATAGTCTGTTCACGCATAGCAGTCTGTAAAATCTCAGGATCAATTAAACCCTGCCTATTCGGCATTAAATAAGTCACCTCAAAACCTTGCTTTTCTAATACAGCAAACATATCTAAAACAGATTTATGCTCAGCTTTCGAGGTGATAATATGGCGGCCGCGCTTTTGATAAGCCTCGCATACACCTTTAATGGCCAAATTATTCGCTTCTGTAGCACCTGAGGTAAAAATAATTGCTTTACTATCAGCGCCAACCAAACGGGCAATTTGTTCACGAGCATGCTTGATCTTCTCAGCCGCCAGCCAACCTAAACGATGCGATGAAGATGGATTAGCAAAGTCACCGTCTAACCCTAAACATTCTTGCATCGCTTGAATAACCTCAGGGTCTACAGGTGTCGTTGCCGCATAATCAAAATAAATCATTTGTCTTTACTTTCTCATCAAGCCGTCGTTCCATCTTCGATAAAATACCGCGCAGAATATGCATTTCTGCTTCTTCCACTCGACTACGCTGATACAAACGTCGCAGCTTAAGCATTAACATGCCTTCCTGTGCTTCATCAAGAAAGTGAATCTTTCGCAGTAACTTCTCTAAATGCAGATAAAACCCTTCCATTTGTGCACTGCTTGCCAGTAGTTTTTCTGGCTGCTCAATAATCTCTAGCTCTATATTGTTATCATTATTCAAAGCGTTATTACTTACATCCTGATTATGATCTAATGCCGCTAAGCGCAACTCATATGCAATCACCTGTACTGCTTGAGCTAAATTCAATGAACTATATTCTTCATTTGTCGGTATATGCACATGGTAATGACAACACTGTAACTCCTGGTTAGTTAAACCCGTACGTTCACGACCAAAAACAATCGCAATCTCATGCTGGCTATGTTCTGACATCACCCGCTGCGCCATCTGTCGCGGCACCTCTAAAGGCCAAGGCACTTTACGCTCGCGCGCACTGGTGCCAAACACCAACTGACAATCGGCAATCGCTTCTGCCAAACTCGTGCTAATCACTGCGTGATCCAAGACATCTTCTGCATGAGACGACAGCGCATAGGCCTGATCAGAAGGAAAGTCGTTTGGAGCCACTAAATACAAACGACCTAACCCCATGTTTTTCATCGCCCGGGCAACCGCACCAATATTACCAGAGTGAGACGTTTCAACTAAAACAATACGAACCTTCGGCAAAATACTCATGAACTCAAACCTAAATCTAACACCACATATATTTCTCTAAAATCAATACTAACTTGCCTTACAACCCTGTAAGCCGACTATATACTATACCGGTTTTAGCGAAAAGCTGTTAAACTATTGGCTTTTAATTCGATCTTTAACATAACTGGGTAAGTTTTTATGCAACCGATTATTAATATCGCCACGCGCGCTGCACGCCGTGCGGGTGCTTTAATGCTACAACGTATTGACCGTTTAGACACTTTGAAAGTCGCCGAAAAAGGCATCGGCAACTACGTCTCTGATGTCGATAAAAGTGCAGAAAGCACTATTATCGAAACCATTCAAAAAGCTTACCCAGAGCATACCATTCTTAGCGAAGAAAGCGGTCAAACGTCACAAGAATCTGACTATCTATGGATCATCGACCCTTTAGACGGTACCAACAACTTTATCCATGGCAATCCAAATTTCTGCATTTCTATTGCTATTCAATACCGTGGCCGCACTGAACATGCTGTCATCTATGATGCCATCCGCGATGAGCTGTTCTCAGCAACACGTGGTCAAGGTGCAAAGCTCAATGATCACCGCATTCGTGTCAGCCAACGCAACAAGCTTGAAGGTGCCACGATCAGCACCTCTCTCACCCACGCGACTGATCAGTATGCTGCAACCTTTTTTGCCTCTCAACATAGCCTTTATGAGCAGCATGTCGCGCTACGCCGCTCAGGATCTATAGCACTAGATCTAGCCTACGTTGCCGCAGGACGCCTCGATGCGAGCTATACCCTCGGTGCACAAAGCTGGGATATCGAAGCTGGTTTGTTGCTGGTTCGCGAAGCCGGTGGTCTGGCTAGTGATTTAAATGGCGGTGAGTCTAATATCAGTGAAGGCGAACTTTTGGCAGGCAATCCCAAATCATTAAAACACTTATTGCAAACGCTGCGGCCCCATTACACTAAGAAATCATAGAATACCAGGCGCTTAACTAGCGCCTAAATTACCAGCCAACTCTAACATTACACTTCTACACGTTATAAATATACAAAAAGCTTTCTAAAGATTTAACAAAAACTAACATTTATCCCCTTCTTTATTCGTAGAAATCAAAATATAATCTCAACGGTTGTATCCGCCCTCCG